>JANOJM010000001.1:0-3824 GCA_031418735.1 Nitrospiraceae bacterium
GGGAATACCCGAAGACGCGTTGAAACACGACCTCAGAGCCCACCGCCGCCAACATGGCAAACCAGCCAATCTTGAGCGGCTTCGAATCGTACCAGAGCGACATGTCATAACCGCGGTCAGCACCGCCCCACGTTGTAGCCATACGCTTACCTCCTTGCAGAGTTAACTCAGAACCACCCCAATACCCAATACGTTTATGCAGCCTCTAACTATGTTCATCATGCGATCTTAGAGATGCCACAATGACCATATTACCTATGATGGATGAAATCCTAACTCTGTTTGATATAGGTGTCAACAGAATCGGGGCCTATAACACTTTCGAGGCTACATGCTTTATCTATGCATAGCTCATGCCTCATTTAAAATGGACCAGGACAAGCAAAAATTGTCTGGGAAAGCACTATCATCAAGATCAATCGATGTTCGAAATGCATCCAGGCATTGACCCTGTATTTACCGGATCAATCAAACCTCTCACGCAAGACAAGCGTGAATCGCATAAATTTAGGAGAGGGGCATGATACGCCGAAGCTGCCTGGCAAAACCATCGCGGGTGAAGGCTCCCATCATCGAAATAGGCACCCCTGCCTCACGCAAGCCCTTCGCCGTATAGTGATGGCAATGGTGGAATAGATGATAGGACGACCAGGCCGTCACCTCTCACGTCTCCATCATTTCCAATCGTGGATCGAATTCATGCCCGCAGGCTGTGCAACGAATGCAATCCGATTCGACTGTAAATTCATCTGATCTGATTCCCATGCCGCCGCACTCCGAACAGCGCGCGAGATGGACCCTCTGATCGTCTACTGTTTCGTATTGCGAGCCACGGAAACAATACACCGGTTTCCCATCGAGCAACCACAGATTCCCAGTGTTGTCGCGCACCGGCAATGCTAAATAATGATGCTTCACGTAGTCATCGATCTCCTGCCAGCTGGCAAACCCCTCCTTAATTAGCTTTCCCCCTACCACTTCATAGAGCCCATTCTCTTTGATAATCGCCTTGGTTGGCCCCATCTCTCACCTCCCCTACTGATGATAGGAGCAAATGGCTGGAAACAAGAATAGATGGCAAATGGCTTATCGCCGTCGGCATGAACGAGAAGTATGCCTCGTTATACGCGCGAGACTCACGAGAAGAGGGTGACGGGTCGGATGTTTCGTCTTCGCAACTCGAGACTATCACACACATGTTGCTTGTCTCACACACCATCCAGGAACAGCGCGTAGCTTAGTGTTAGGCGATACCCGAGTAATACCTCAGAATATTGGAGACGGAGATCACACCGATAATCTGTCCATCTTGCGTCGCTGCCAGATGCCTGGTTCCCCGTTCCTTCATCATGCGCACAGCATCGATAATCGGTCGGTCACCTTCAATCGTCGCTACCGGAGTCCGCATACAGGATTTGACCGCTGTCGTATTGGGATCCAACCCCTTCGCCACTACCTCGCGAGCCAGGACAGAATCAGTAATGATGCCGACATATGATTGGCTGTTCGTAACGAGTAGAGACCCCAGCTTCCATTGCTGCATCAGCTGCGCAGCTTGTCGCAGGCTGGCATCCTGCGACACATCCCGAACCTCGGTGGACATGTGCTCGGCGATCCGCGGACCTTTGAGCGTACGCCCGACCTTGCTTTTCTTCGTCCCAGCAGACCGGCGCGCCTCCAACTCCGACACGCAGCTTTCCAACACGCGGCCGCGTTGCAAGAGGCTTTGGCGCTCACTATCCATGCCGGTGCCTTCCGGCGCCTCATCTGTCATGTTGACCAATCCTGCCGCCTCACCTAACTCAGCATACTCATAGGCATGCAGCAGGTCAGAGGTCTGCCCGAGAAGTTCTTCGATCAGCCGTTCAGTTTCCAGATCGAACTCCTCCAAACTGAGTGTCTGCTTGCCCTTGCCCAAGAACGGGGCGAAATCAGCGAGCTGTTTCCGCATCCGTTCGATGTTTCGGTCGAGAGAAACCCGTGGTGTTGAGGGTGTGGTGCGGACGGCCATAGCACCTCCTATCGATGTAAGTGAGCGGAGATGGCCGATCTTACCCCCACGGATCGGCAAGGGCAAGTGGCCGGCAGAAGGAGATGCGTTCCGAGAGGGAGGATCAACGGTCAGTGGCGGTGAGATGCTAGAACGATAGGTAGTGACAGGAGTCGAAGACCCGTTGACATCCAACCAGGTACAGACTTCCAAGTGACTTCACCTGTACGGGTTTCACCCACCGGGCTTCAAAGACAGTCACGGTCCGGCCCCATCTGGAGCGTGGGGTATGCAGTTCTATCAACTGCTTCGCGTGGGGGGCTTGGCCCATGATGAGGAGGATCCCCTCCATACTCCTGTTGAGTGCGAAGGCCTCTCCTTGCTCGATAACGACCGACTTCCCCTCTATGGGCTCGAACACCGCGTACGAACACATGTGCCGATTGTCCATGCGCGCCTCACGCCGGCGTTCCGAAAGGGCGGCCATAGCCGACGTCACGACAGACGATTGATCGATGTCTATACTTCCTACTTTCTGCTCCCGCCGTAGAGCCGCCGCGGAGTGGGAGAGCATTCCTTCAAAAGTGTGTGTCGCCATGACTAGGCCTCCAGTCTCAACGGTAAGGTGATGTCGTGCAATTTCATGGAGAAAGAGAGCAACCACCGTACCGCACAAGAGAGGGAGCCGACACTTGTTATTTGAGGTGTTTCTACGTACTGCCCATTTCTATCCTCGATGGGCCACATCCCTATGAAGGGAAATACGTACAGCCTTCGAGATCAGGATCAGCATATCTTATTGATTTCACGATGATTTAGCTACTGTATCCCATGACCTACAGCAGTGAGGGGATTCCTTCACACCAACCGGTTGGCCTGGTTCAACCAAATAAACAAGACAAACCAAATAACAGTCTTCTTCCGCTGGCGGACTTTTCAGCGTCCTGCTATGTCAGCGGAGAAAAAGCAACCAGAGATACACCGCGCTCATCAGTACCGACCCCAACATCACGGGAAACCCAAGCTTGAAAAACTGCCAGAATGAAATGGGATAGCCGGCTTTACGCGCGATATCCACAATTACGACGTTCGCGCTCGCCCCGATGATCGTGCCATTCCCCCCGAGACAAGCTCCGAGCGCCAACGCCCACCACAGCGGCATGATGTCCGGCTGATGCACCAAGGCGGAATAATCTGAAATTTCAGGGTGCAACGACCGGGCGAGGTCCACAATCAACGGATTCATGGCCGCAACGTAGGGTATGTTATCGACTGCGGCTGATAGAATTGCCGACCCCCAGAGCACCGCCATTGTGGATCCCGTAAGATTCCCCTGCGTCACCGAAACCAACTGATCTGCCAGGTAACGAATCACACCGACCTTGACCAATCCACCGACCAGTATAAATAACCCGATAAAAAAGAAGATGGTTTTCCATTCGACATCGGTGAGAGCCGTCAGCTCCACCACACTCCCTGGCGTCCGTCTCGCATGACCGATCAGCATGAACAGGCTCGCGCCAAGGAGAGCAATCGTGGCCGGCTCAAGATGAATGAGGGAATGCACACAGAACCCTACATTGACGATTCCGAGCAACCAGAGACAGCGGTGCAAGAACGGCCGATCTAACACGGCCTCCCGTGAACTCAATGCCAAAACCGCCGTCCGGAGATGCGGGGCCACAGTCATTGTTCGTCCATAGATAATCCATAGTACCGCCACGAACACGACCAGAATCGCCACCGCAATCGGACCCAAGACCACAAGAAAATCGAGATAGCTCAATTCAGCCTTGCTGGCGATCATGATATTGGGGGGATCGCCGACCAGCGT
>JANOJM010000002.1:0-2907 GCA_031418735.1 Nitrospiraceae bacterium
ATGGTCGTGATCTTGATGTAGCCCTTGCGGGCCAGACGCTTGAGATAGAGATTGGTCAGGCCAAGCGCCACGCCAAGTTTCGTGGCAAGGGTTCGCTGAGTGGCCCCGCCATCTCGATCGAGTTCGCTGAGGAGGAGAAGGTCTCGTTGACCTTGTAAATCCATGATTTATACGGATAAATTAGCAGCTCGTTCACAACATGAACATAAATACCTCTTCTGTCAAGCAAAAAATACGTAGACCGTCCTGGGAATGGCGCACGACAAGCGCGAGTGACGAGACTGGCGAGAAAAGTGGGACGGGGGAGACGGTCGCGATATGAAGTTCGACGTTCTGAGTTCGAAGTTCCAACAACCTCGAACTTCGGACCTCGAACCTTCAGCCTTCAGCCTTAACCCCTGCCGCTCGGCTTCTGGCCTGGAGAAGCCGCTGAGCCGCAGCAGACACCTCGTGAACCGCAATTAACTTCATGCAGTTCTCTTCGCCTCTCATACAGGTTGGATGAAAGCAACTGCGGCAATCGATCTCCTTATAGAGCACCTCCACAGGACCGCCACGAGGGCCCCATTCACGAGGGTTCGACGGACCGAACAGGGCCACCACTGGAGTGCCCACTGCGGAGGCAATGTGCATCGCGCCACTATCGCTTCCCACGAAGAGCGCTGATTTTTTCGCGATGGCTGCGAACTGCTTAATGGTAGAGCGGCCTGCCATGATGATGGGCTGACTCTTCGCCATCTGCCGAATCTGTTGCGCGAGATCGATGTCTTGATTGCTGCCCCCGATCAACACCTGGCACCCATACTGGGACGTGAGCTGATCGGCCAGTTCGGCGAACCGTTCCGGAGGCCAGGCCTTGAACCAGTACCGGGCGCCGGGCTGCAGCACCACAATCGGTTGTGATTGCTGAACGCCGAGTTGATCCAACAGTTGATTCGCGCTGTTCATCTCATCCGGCGTCAGCCAAAGTTGAAGATCCTTTGAGCCCGCTTGGATGTTCAGCGGCTTAAGAGCATCCAGATCCCGATCGATCCGGTGCTGTAGGCCAGGCACAGGCTGGACTACTTGCGTGTAGTACTTCCCTCGCCATCGATGCTCGTCGTTGAACCCGATCCGAACCGGCGCCCCGCTGACCCAACTCAGAAACGCGGACCGGTCTCCATCTGTCAAATCGATCACCGCGTCGAATCGCCGGCTCCGCAGCCCGGCGATAAGCCGGGATTGTGCTGCCAGAGATCCTTTGTCGAGTACCACGATCTCGTCCAGGTCTTGGTTGCCGGCCAACACGTCTTCCGTCCCACGGTTCACCATCATCGTGACCCAAACATCCGGTCGTGCCGCTTTGATGGCTCTCACGGTCGGCGTCGCCAACAAAACGTCACCGATGTAGCGGTGTTTGATAATCAGAAGATTGCGCATGCTCGTTAACCGTGAATCGTCAATCGTGAATCGCAAGAACCAGCCAGTGTGCTTTCCTCTCGTTGAACGCTTAACAATTCACGATTAACGGTCATCGCGGCATAGCTCCCGATACAGCGCCACTGTCTTAGCCGCCGCCTGCTCCCAGGAAAATTGCTTGGCGCGAGCGAATCCTTTGACCTTCAAGGCAGCTCGAAGCGGCTCATCCTCAAGCGCACGGACTATCGCCTCTCCAAGTGCCCGCGCGTCTTGAGGATCTGCCAACACCGCCGCATCACCAGCCACTTCCGCCAAGGCGGTCGAGTTGGACGTGAGCACCGGCGCCCCGCAGGCCATCGCTTCCAACAGAGGCATCCCAAACCCTTCGTACAACGAGGGGAAGACGAACAGATCGGCAGAGGAATACAGCAACTGTAAATCAGTCGTGGATAACCGGCCTGGGCAGAGCACCCTTTCTGATAAACTGCGCCTTCGAGCCGTCTCCTCATAGTTCCCGAATGGATGGATGGGCGAGCCGACAAGGACCAACATTCTCGATCTTAGTTTTTTCCGCTGCATTTCCGCCGCTTCAAGAAATATCTGGTGGTTCTTGCGCGGGTCTGCCCCTCCGATAAATAACACATACGGCTCGGCCTTCAACCCGATTCGTTTCCGCAATTCTGCCATCGCCTGCGCATCTTGGCGTGGCACGAAATCCTCCGACACCCCATTGGGAATCACCACAATGTGCTCACGCTTCAAGCCATAGAGTTCCACCAGCTCTCTGGCCGAAAACTCGGACACCGTGATGGCTTTTCTGGCTCGAAGCGCGGCCTGTCTCGTCTTGAACGGCGAGGGCATTTGTCCCAACATCTTCTCCGAGTACTCGGGGTGGCGATCCAGCCAGAGATCGTGGATGGTCACAAGTCCGCCATAGCGGCCAACCGTCTGCATCCGAAAGTTGGCTCCATGGTACAGATCCAATCGATCGGACGAGCCCCGCTTCTGCATCCCCAAACGACTCGAGTTCATCCACTCAAGCCGCTCAACACCCGGCCATGCCCTCACAGAGTCAGGCTGCTCAGCGCCAGGTTTGGCATAGGCCACCATGTCGATTCCTTCTGGCTGCGCTAACATCGTCCGGAGCAGATGGTAAGAGTGCCACCCCACCCCGTCCAAATCGCCCACCATCGCATTGGCATCAAAGCCTATTCTCATACTCTACCCATCATTGCCGGGGCAACCGTTAAGGTTTCAAATGCAGAAAAAGCATTTTCTCGGACGGCTGTTTCAACTGATGATGGAAATTACAATTTTAGTGCTTTGCAACCGGGAACGTATCGAATTGAGGTTGAAGCACAAGGATTTAAAAAGTATCAGACTGAAGTCAAGGCTTTAGTTGATACTCCGACCAATATCAACCCCGTTTTAGAGGTTGGATCAGTTAATGAAGTTGTCACAGTCAATAGCAATTCAGCCGAGTCGCTAATTAACACACAAGATGCAAGT
>JANOJM010000003.1:0-2202 GCA_031418735.1 Nitrospiraceae bacterium
GTCATTGATGGGGTTGAAAAATAAGGAGTGTGTGAAAGTGATGAAGCAGACGAAAGTTTCGCGATTAGCGATGGTGTTGGGGATGGGGCTCTTCATGGTGGCATGCGGAGGAGAGGGAGGGGAGGGACCGATCGTTGCGCCGCCTCAAGCTCCTGCCGAGTGGGCCGATAAGCACATGCCGGCTGATTGGTGGGCCAATGCGGCCAAGATGGACGAAGGACGGAAGCTTTATATTGGCCAAACAAATCCCGATGTGGATTGTGCCAGCTGTCATGGCAAAGACGGCAAGCCGGTCAAGGCGGGTGCCCGTGACTTCCGCGTCGGCGAACGGATGCAGCTCTACTCTGATTCCGTGTGGGCATGGCGGATTGCCGATGGAGTTCCCAATACGAAGATGAAGGGGTGGAAGAGCAAGCTGTCGGACGAAGATGTCTGGAAGTTGGTGTTGTATGAGCGGAGTTTCGCATTGGCAGGAAAGGGATGGGACGCCGAAAAGAAGACCTGGGTTGATACGGCGGGCGTCTCGGCTGCTCCGGCTGCAGCCCCAGTTGGCGCTCCAGCTCCGGCTGCTGCTCCAGCTGCCCCGGAGCCGGTGGGGAAATAAGCGGTTTCATATTTGCACAAGACCGGCGGAATCGGCGATTGCGGCAGAATTATTCATGAGTCATGCGGGCACATGAAGAGGGGCGGCGATATATTATGAAAGCGTGGCAGCGCGGTCTTACGGCGGCCTGTGCGCTTCTGTTGTTGTTCGGAGGGACGGCCTACGCCCAAGTGCCCGGCACGACTCCGGTCGAGTTTCCCTATACCGGGAATCGGACCGCGGTCTGGATCGTTGCCCAGCTGCATACATTGTTCGGGGCCTTCATTCTCGGCGCCCCGATTTTTGTCGTGATCTCAGAATGGCTGGGGTATCGAAAGCAAGATCTCCGGTACGAGCGGTTGGCCAAAGAAGTAACCAAGGTGACGGTCATCCTCTTCAGCATGACGGCCCTCACCGGTGGCCTGTTCATTTTCGTGCTCCTCGCGGCGTACCCGCAGTTTACCGCCTGGTTCATCAATCAGTTTCATCTCCTGTTCACGGTGATCTATCCGTCGCTGTTCATCAGCGGGACCGTCGTGCTGTACATGTATTCCTACACATGGGAGAGCTGGAAGGGTGAAAAGAAGGGGCGGCATATCGCTCTCGGTGTGCTGTTGATCCTGATCGGTATGGTCACGCTGTTCGTGATCAATGGCCCGACGTCGTTCATGAATACTCCACTGAAGGCTGAAGGGGTCTCGCCGCAAGAGCTCCTGGCATCTGCGACCTTGTGGGACAAGATCGCCAACAGTAATCCGGTAAAGGGCTGGAACAGCGTCGCGCCCACGGCGATCAGATTGCCGGCGAACCCCATCCAATCGTAAAAGGCCCGTTCTTCCTGGCTTTTCGCCACCATAAACATATAGGCGGCGATCAGACCCGTTATAAATCCTCCGAACGCCACGTTACCGTCGATCCGGTGGAGATTGAGCGGCATCCAGGTCTGGTTGGCGATCTTGTCCCACAAGGTTGCGCCTGCGAGGGCATCTTGTGGCGAAACCCCATCAGCCTTCACCGGAGTATTCATGAACGATGTCGGGCCATTGATCACAAACAGCGTGACCATGCCGATCAGAATCAAGAGCACGCCGAGGGCGATATGCCGCCCCTTCTTTTCACCCTTCCAGATGTCCCATGTGTAGGAATACATGTACAGCACGACTGTCCCGCTGATGAACAACAACGGGTAAATCACCGTGAACACGAGATGGAACTGATTGATGAACCAGGCGGTAAACTGTGGGTACGCCGCGAGGAGCACGAAAATAAACAGGCCACCGGTGAGGGCGGTCATGCTGAAGAGGATGACCGTCACCTTAGTCACTTCTTTGGCCAACCGCTCGTACCGGAGATCTTGCTTTCGATACCCCAGCCATTCTGAGATCACGACAAAGATCGGGGCGCCGAGAATGAACGCCCCAAACAGCGTATGCAGCTGGGCGACGATCCAGACCGCGGTCCGATTCCCCGTATAGGAAAACTCTACCGGAGTCGTGCCGGACACTTGAGCGTAGGCCGTCCCTCCGAACAACAGCAGAAGCGCACAGGCCGCCACAAGACCGCGCTGCCACGCTTTCATAATATTTCGCCGCCCCTCTTCATTTGCCCGCATGACTCAT
>JANOJM010000004.1:0-3901 GCA_031418735.1 Nitrospiraceae bacterium
CAGCAAGTCCATAATGCCGTTCGAGGTTCGAGCGGATCGATGTTAACCAATGTGGCGAGTGTGGTTGCAGGATTTAGAGCTGCAACCCAAGTCATGAAGGAACGGTTTCGAGAAGAAGGAGGGCATCACAATGGCGGATGATCGAGGTTCTTCATCAGCGGGGATCTTGCTCGCATTCTTGAGCGGTGCGGCGTTAGGCACGGTGGCGGCGTTATTGCTGACTCCACAGACCGGGCGTGAGTCACGCGAGCAGTTGCGTGGCTATGCCCGTCGCGCAGAAGGCAATCTGCGCGATCTGGCAGGCAGCGCAGGCGAGACGTTTGAGGAGGTCGTGGGGGAAGGGAAGGAGTTTGTAGACTCGAAGAAGGCGATCCTGCGCGAAGCGTTCGACGCCGGACGCGAGGCGATGCGACGTGAGCGCGACCGGCTGCATGGAGAGGATCGCGCTGAACGATGATCTATGAAGTCGTCATCGGCGTGGAAGTGCATGCGCAGCTGAGGACGAAGTCTAAGCTGTTTTGCGGCTGCGGGACGCGGTTCGGGCTCACGGCCAATAGCCAGACCTGCCCCTTGTGTTTGGGGCTTCCCGGCACGTTGCCGGTGATCAACCAGGCGGCGGTTGAGATGGCGGTGCGTGCGGGGCTGGCGCTGAATTGCACGATTGCGGAGAATAATCTCTTTGCGCGCAAGAACTACTTCTATCCGGATCTGCCCAAGGGCTATCAGATTTCGCAATACGAGGCGCCGATCTGTGAGCACGGCTGGATCGAGATTGCGGCAAGCGAAGGCAAGAGGCGCGTCCGTATCCGTCGCGCTCACCTGGAAGAAGATGCAGGGAAGAGTGTACACGTCGCCGGCGCTAACGGGAGCCGCGTCGATTTGAATCGGGCAGGAACTCCATTGCTGGAAATCGTAACGGAACCGGATTTGCGGTCGGCCGACGAAGTCGTCGCCTATTTGAAGGGCCTCCGCGATGTGCTCATGTATCTCGAAGTCTGCGACGGCAATATGGATGAAGGGAGTTTTCGCTGCGAGCCGAATCTCTCGCTCCGTCCGTTGGGCCAGAAGGAGTTTGGCACAAAGGTCGAGCTCAAGAACATCAATTCGTTCAAGTTCGTCAAGGATGCCATCGAATACGAGATCAAGCGCCAGACGAAGGTGCTGAGCGAGGGCGGCAAGATTCACCAGGAGACCCGTCTCTGGAATCTCGATCGCGGCGAAACGGCGGTGATGCGATCGAAAGAAGAGGCGCACGACTATCGCTACTTCCCCGATCCCGATCTGGTGCCGCTCAAGCTCGAACAGGAATGGATCGAGGGCTGTCGTAAACAGGCAATCGAATTGCCGGCTGCCAGGCTGAAGCGATTTGTCAGCGAGTTTGGGTTGTCCGAGTACGATGCCGGAGTGTTGACGGCATCGAAGGCGGTGGCCGACTACTTCGAAGCCTGCGTGAAGCTGTTCAGCCAGCCTAAGACTGTGAGCAACTGGGTGATGGGCGAGCTTACTAGAGAGTTGAATAATTCAGGGACTGATGCGAGCGCCTCGCCGGTCTCGCCCGAACGGCTGGTCAGTCTTCTTCAGTTGGTTGATCAAGGGACGATCAGTTTGAAAGTCGCGCGCGAGATTTTTCCGGAGGTCTACAGTAGCGGAAAGACAGCGGAACAGATTGTCCAAGAAAAAGGGCTCATTCAAGTATCCGACGAAGGGGCGCTCGACCAGATCATCGGCGACGTGCTTGCAAAGAACCAGACGCAGGTGGCGCAGTTCAAAGAGGGTAAGCAGCAAGTGCTTGGATTCCTGGTTGGGCAGGTGATGAAGGCGAGCGGCGGCAAGGCGAATCCAGGGAAGGTGAATGAGCTGCTAAAAAAGAGGCTGGGGAGTGGCCAGGTGCCCTTCTTGCTCGCAGAGCCCCCACGATAAAACGGTGGTCGCTTGATGCGCGCAGTAAAGGACAGCCTTGGCCGCTCCCCTGAGTAGAGGTATAGAGAACGGAAAGGCCCTCGCCTGGGATAAGAGCGCGTCTCGTCGCGCTCGGGGTTGGGCGGGTGAGAAAGTGGCGCGCAGTCGAAGGCAACCCAGCCCCATCCTCTCGATGTGAAAGGGGTGATGCCCATCATGCTAACCCTTGCTCTTGGAGCTGAGGAGGGGATGGAAGCTGATGATCTTCTGTGCTCGCGCAACGCGCGGCCTCAGAAGGCCCTCGTTGGACGCGCGCAGTGGAAGATCAATCAGCTCCCATCCCTAGCGCGGTAGAGATGGTTAAGGGACAGCAGATTTTGAACTCGCGAGGGAATCTGACGACTGAGGAGGAATGATATGGCAGCGACCGTGGCCAGAATGACCAAACATGAACTGAAGGAAATTATCGAATCAACGGTCGAGCAGAAACTGCTAGAGCTATTAAGCGATCCCGACCAGGATCTTGTGCTGAAGAAGTCAGTCAAGGATCGGTTGCTTCGCCAACGAAAAGCCGTAGCCTCAGGTCAACGCGGTGAGTCGTTATCCGTGATTGCGAAGCGGTTGGGGCTTGGCTGAGAATATGTATTGTGTTCGTCTTCTGGACGCGGCCGCGAAGGAATTGGGCAAACTCGATAAGTCGGTGGCTAGGAGGATTGTCGAGCGAGTCAGCTGGATGGCGGAGAATCTTAAGAGCGTCCATCTCAAAGCGCTCACGGGAGAATTCGAAGGGTTGTTCAAGTTACGTGTTGGCGACTATCGTGTGATCTATGAATTGATCCACAGCGAGCAGATGATCATCGTTCATGTGATTGGTCATAGGCGGGAGATTTATCGGAAGGGATAGTAGGGACAACTCATGAAGAAGATGGAGTAACGTATGAGCGCGATTCGAGAGATAAAAGGTAGGCAGATTTTGGATTCGCGGGGGAATCCGACGATCGAGGCGGAGGTGACGCTGGAGAGTGGGGCTTGTGGGCGGGCGGCGGTGCCGTCCGGGGCCTCGACCGGCGAGAAGGAAGCGATTGAGCTGCGCGATGGCGACAAGAAGCGTTGGATGGGGAAAGGCGTCTCGAAGGCCGTGGCCAATATCAGCAAGCTGATTGCGCCTGAGCTATTAGGGAAGGAAGCGTTCGACCAGGTTAGCATTGACCAGACGATGATCGATCTGGATGGCACGAAAACGAAGGGCAAACTCGGCGCCAACGCCATTCTCGGTGTGTCGCTGGCTGTGGCGAAGGCGGCGGCAGTGGAAACAGGCCAGCCTCTCTACCGGTATCTTGGCGGGACGAATGCGCGGGTGCTGCCGGTGCCGCTCATGAACATCATCAACGGCGGAGCTCATGCCGACAATCGACTGGACCTGCAAGAGTTCATGATCATGCCGGTGGGGGCGGCGAGTTTCAGCGAGGCGTTCCGGATGGCGACGGAAGTGTTTCATACACTCAAGTCGCTATTGAAGAAAAAAGGGCTGAACACGGCGGTCGGAGACGAAGGTGGGTTTGCTCCGGATCTTCAATCGAATGAAGAGGCGCTCAGCCTGATCATGCAGGCCATCGAGGAGGCCGGGTACAAACCGGGGCGCGATATTGCCCTTGCACTGGACTGCGCGGCCAGCGAACTCTATGAAAAGGGCCGATATCACCTTGAAGCGGAAAAGAACCCTGAACGCTCTTCAGAAGAGATGATCAGTTACTATGGGAAGCTTGTCGATCGCTATCCGATTCTCTCGATCGAGGATGGGTTGAGCGAGTTGGATTGGAAGGGCTGGAAGTTGATGACGGAGAAGTTGGGCAAGCGGGTTCAGTTGGTCGGCGACGATATCTTTGTGACCAATGTGGAAATCTTTGCCAAGGGGATCAAGGAAGGGATCGCAAATTCCATTCTGATCAAGCTCAACCAGATCGGCACATTGACGGAAACACTGGAGGCAATTGAGCTGGCG
>JANOJM010000005.1:0-3953 GCA_031418735.1 Nitrospiraceae bacterium
ACTGGCTGGACCGAACCAGCCGTCGGCAATGGCGACCGAGGACCACTCCCGTAGGCGCCCACCACCACCGCCAGCAAAATGAGCCCACTTCCAACCCACCCCTGAGTATCCAATGTTTCCCCCAGAAAATACCAGGAGAGCCAAGCCGCGTAGGCCGGCTCCGATGCAAAGATCAATGCCACCTGTTGCGCGGGCACAATACGCTGCACCCATATTTGAACGGCAAAGGCCCCGGTCGCAAGTCCTCCTGTCACCCCAAGCCCGACAAGCAACAGCGCCGTCGGGGCAAAGGCCTGCGCCGGCGCCTGCTCAATCAGCATGGTAGGAAGCAATAAGACGACCGACGCCATCATTTGCCAGGCAAACAAAGACGGCGCATCGACCTCCCGAGTAAACCGTTCAAGACAGGCAATATGTGCGGCAAATGCTATCGCACAGCCGAGGGTCAAAAGATCGCCAACATTCGCAGCTGTACTGGGCTTCACCAATAACCAGAGCCCCACCATGGCGATTCCGGTGGCCACCCACACACGCCGATCGAATCGGCGCAGAATCAACGGTACGATGACGACGTACAGCGCTGTAATGAAGGCAGAATTCGATGCGGTGCTATAGCGGAGTCCAACCGTTTGGAGGACATAACCAAGAAAGAGCCAGCAGGTGGCAATCGCGCTTGCCCGTAAGACTGCGGGCTCGCGATGTACGCGAAGTCTCCAGAGCAGAAACCCACCCCCGACCAACAAGGCTCCCAGGAGAAATCGGAGAAACAGAAACGAAAAGGGTGGGATTTGCTCCAGCACCGCTTTGGTAGCAGGAAACGTGGCGCCCCAGATGAATGTTGTCAGTAGGAGCGCAAGTCGTGGCATGGAATCGAAGCAGTGCTGAGTTTTGAGTTATGAGTTCTAAGTATTCGGGAGAAACCGAAGCAACCGAGCCGTCCTCAACTTAGCACTCAGAACCCAGAACTTCCCATTTTTAGGCTTTGCACAGCTGGCAACGGCGCTGTTCCGTCGTCCCGGCCTGCTCCATCGCCGCTAACGCCCGTTCCTTGTCCGGGTAATCGAACCACCCGCCTTCCCAAAAGTCGCTTGAGGAGCCGATCGATGTAGACGGCACCTCAGAACAGCGATCCCTGTGGAGCGTGACCCGATCAATCGAACGTGCGACGTGAATCCAATAGCTCATTGCGGGAACAGTCAGGGGTGAAGTGTCAGGGGTGAGGGGGATGAAAGGAAAGATTCAGCAACCTTTCACTCCTCACCCTTATACCCCTCACTGGTTTAGGGGAGGAGTTGCCACTCATCCTTCTCAATGAAAACTTTGACGCCCGTCTCAAGTTTCTTAATGTCGTCTTTCTCGAAGAGCCGCATGTATCGCTCGATCCGATCCGGATCGTCGATCCGCTCTTCCTGCATCATTCCACCGGCACTCTTGTACTTACGAATCAACAGGGACATCGAATTCCTCCTCTAGCAAGCAGCGCAAAAACTATGCTGGTTTGTTTTGTTTATCTGGTTGATTTGGTTTATTTGGTTAGTTTCATTCAACCAAACAAACGAACAGATCAAACAAACCCAATAACGGCCTTCTCTTGCTGGCCGCCTTTTTGAGCATCCTGCTCAGTATTCTCTTGTAGCCCTAGATGCTCGAGTAAATTAATTTTCACCGAGCCGCAACAGTTATTCCTCTGCCTGTTAAAGCACTGGAAGTCCTGTCAGCTTGATGTGTAGAATAAGGTAAAGCTCAACGGCCGGTCAAGAGTGCGTTTCTTCTCTCTGTCCGATGTTTATTCTCCTTCGCCGAATACCCCGTAGCTTCCGGCCTTCGTAGCCGAAGTGGCTACTTCGGCGGAGTAGGCTGCTGCGGGGATGAAGGCGAGGAGAACCCTCCATAGCCTTGGCGAAGGAGGGTAGCGGCTTCGGAGAATTTTGCAGGATACCCCGCAGCTCCCGGCCTTCGTAGCCGAAAGGGCTACTTCGGCGGAGTAGGCTGCTGCGGGGAGCTTCATCTAGCGTGAAGGATACGAACCATGCCGATCTATGAGTATCGTTGCGGGAAATGCGAGAAACACTTTGACGCGACCCAATCCGTCCATGCCAGAGCGGAAGACACCGAATGTCCTCACTGCCATGCCCAGAACGCCACGCGGTTACTCTCTGCCTGCACGACACAAGTGAAAGGAACCCGCAAACCCGGCTTCGCCGAAATAAAGGCCTACAATATGTTAGACGAGCGGATGGACAAGTTTGCCAAACTCCCTCCGCTGATGGGCAAACGCGCCGCCCCTGAGATGGCACAACCTTCCGATCCTTCTCCCGGCGGCACAACGGAGAACTAGCAGGATGCTGAAAAAGTCCGCCAGCGGCGTTCTCGCATCGCTCAGAGGCTCAACGTACCGACGCGTACGCCTCGCCTCTTCGCTCGCTGCGGCCTTGCTGGATGGCCTTTTTGAGCATCCTGAAGCTATGTTGACATCGGCACCATTATTAAGATTCCAACGGTGTATTGTGTATAAACTGAATTTTCCCGCAGCCTGCTAAGCCAGACCGTGGCAGGCATGTGAATACGTGGCGTCCTCTTCCCAACATCCACACCTGCCCATGGAGATCTTATGACCGCGAGATTCGTACTCTCGCTAGGCCTCAGCCTTCTGTTCAGCTACACACATGCCCTCGTCGCCTTTGCAGAGGTCGCCGGGAGCCTGACCATCGCCGGCAACGGACCGGAACTGACGATCATTGAGCCCCTCGCCCACGCATTTGAAAAAGCCAACCCCAGAGCCTATCTCGACATCGTCTGGGACGGCAATTCGAAACCAGCCGAGATGGTCAAATCCGGCCAGGCCCACATCGCCGTGACCGGAACGGAAACGGCAGGTCTTTCAGCAAGGCCCATCGCGTGGGATGGGATCGGCATACTCGTGCACCTCTCAAATTTCATGAAAGAAATCACAAAGCAACAAGTGGCCGACATTTTTTCCGGTAAGGTCACGCTGTGGTCAGAACTCGGCGGTCTGGAGACGAAAATCTTGGTCATCGACCGGCCTCGCAACCAAAACATTCGCGATGCGTTTGAATCGCAACTTGGCATTACCGGGAGAATCACCGGCGCCGCCAAGGTGATAGGCTCCGATGAACAGGTCGTGAAAACCGTCGTGGGAACGCTTCCCCCTCTGTCTGCGGTCGCCTACCTCTCCCTAAGCCAGGGATTATCCGTCGTGTCAGCCGGCGTTCCCGTCAGACTCTTGCCTATCGACAAAGTCGAACCGGAGAGCCCCACTGTCAAAGACGGCCGTTATCCGCTCCGACGGCCCATCCTTCTCTTGTCGAAGAAGGAGCCGCACCCCCTGACTGAGGCATTCATCCAGTTCGCCCTGTCGCCGGCAGGTCAACAGCTCATTGCCGAGGTCTATATTCCGATCAAAGAGAAATAATCGTGCGCCGCTGTGATTGAAGGAGGCAACTATGCTGATGTGGCTATCGTTGAGGTTTATGTTACTGGGCCTCATAGGGTCCATGGCACCCGTGGCCCTATCCCATGCGGAGGAGCCGGGGGCGATGGTTGAAGGCGCAGGATTTACACTCTATGGCACGGAGTCGATCAAGGGATTCGATGCCGCAAAAGTCGAGCGAGACCCGGTCTGCGACCAAAGCAAGCGCCCACGGATCGCCAAGGTTGAGCCAGACGAAGCCAAACCGGGCGTCAAAGTTGTGATCACCGGTGAGAATTTCGGCACGAAGGAGTGCTTCCATACTGTCACGTTCAGCGCAGCCTCACAGATCCCCGTAGCGTTCAAATTCATAAACGATTCGACGATCGAAGCGACCGTGCCGGATGCCAAAGCAGGGATGTCCTTCGTTATCATCGTCGCGGGCGGCGGAAGTGCCCAATCAAAACCCGTCTTGATTAAGTCTAAGTAGGCTCATCCCTGCTGGCCCATTGCACCCCTATCA
>JANOJM010000006.1:0-6176 GCA_031418735.1 Nitrospiraceae bacterium
GATCGAACCGGTGAGGAGCGACGGACCTATGGCGCGAGGGGGCGAGGAGTTGCACGATCTGGGCGAAGCGCGCCGACACGTCGTCGATCATGACGACGAAGATACGGCCATGTCGTCGAGAACGGATGAGTCTCACGCCGGTGAAGATACATCGAGTCGCCGCTCCGAAGGATTAGATACACTCAAGTGCTACTTGCGCGAGATCCGTCACTCAACCCTGCTGACGTTTAAGCAAGAGCAGCAGTTGGGCAAGCGGGTCATGGCGGGAGATGAGCAGGCGCGCCAACAGATGATCGAATCGAATCTCCGTCTGGTGATCAGTATCGGTAAGCGATATATGCATCGCGGATTCCCCTTCTCCGATGTCATCGAAGAGGGCAATCTTGGGCTGATCAAGGCCGTCGAAAAATTCAACTACAAGCGCGGGTTTCGCTTCAGCACCTATGCGTCCTGGTGGATCAGGCAATACATCGAACGAGCGATTATCAATCAGGGAAAGCTCGTGCGGTTGCCGGTGCATGTGGTGGAGCGGCTGAATCGTTATCTCGGTAAAGTGGAGCGGCTTGTCCAGGAGCTCGGACGAGAGCCCACTGCGTCTGAAGTCGCGTCACGAATGAAAACGACGGACGAAGAGGTGTTGGATCTCAAACAAGTGGTCCGCACGACCTGTTCATTGGACAGTCCGATCAATGAAGGTGGCGACACATTCTTGCGCGATGTGATCGAGGATCCTTCATGTATCTCGCCTGCCGATACGACCGAGGGAGTGATGCGTCGGGCGGAGATGATGGAGTGGGTGCAGGAGTTGCCTGAGAAGGAGCAAACTGTTATTATGTCACGGTTTGGGCTCGATGGGAGTGAGGCCAAGACATTGGAAGAAATCGGCCGGGAGATGGGGTTGACCCGTGAGCGGGTCCGGCAGATTGAAATGGCCGCCTTGGCGCGTTTGCGTCATACCATTGAACGCAAAACCATGACACAAGCCGACCTGCTCTGACCGATGCCTCCTGTCAATTATCACGCCCTCATTCGCGAAGTTCCCAACTTCCCCAAGCCCGGTATTCTCTTCTACGATATCACCACGCTGCTCAAAGACGCCCGCGCCCTGTCATCGATTGCCGATGAGTTGACTGCTTATTATCAGGGACAGCGGATCGCCAAGGTCATCGGCATTGAATCGCGCGGATTCATTTTCGCTGGGATGCTGGCAAACCGGTTGAACGCCGGGTTTGTCCCAGTCCGGAAGCCCGGCAAATTACCCGCCGACAGTTATGAGGTCAAATACAGCCTCGAGTACGGGTCCAACTCCCTTGCCATCCACCGCGATGCGATTAGTGCGGGAGAGCGAGTGCTGATCGTGGATGATTTGCTGGCCACAGGAGGCACAGCAGCTGCGACGGTATCGCTGGTACAGCAGTTGGGAGGTGAAATCGTCGGACTCGACTTTCTTGTGGAACTCCAGGGCCTTAAGGGTCGAAGTAAACTGGTCGGCCACCCCATCCATTCAACGATCCTCTATCCCTAGGGCCTCCAGCTTCTTCCCCTACAACCCCTTGTCAAAGATCATGGCGCCGTGCTATGAATGCCGAGCTTTTTTTGGCTATTCGGCGTTCACCCCAGGAGTAGTATCCGTCATGGCAACGAAAACCCCCGCCAAGAAGAAACCAGTAGCGAAAGCCAAGGTTCAGGTGAAAGTCGCGATCCCAACGAGCAAACCCAAGCGCGCTCCGGTTGTGGTTCCTGAAAAACCTATCAGCATGGCCGTCTCTCCCCTGGCTGCCAGACCCAAAGAATCAGCGAAAGAACGCGAAGGCCGGGAACACCGCCGCCAAGCTCTCCATCAGATGTTGATGCGGAAGCGCCAGGAAATCATCAAAGAGATTGAAGGAAGTCTGGGCCAATCCCTCAGTGAAGATAAACAGCGACGCCTTGAGTCTGCACGAGACGTCGGCGATCAAGCCCTTATGGATCTCGATCGCGAGCTGGGCATTTCCTTGATGGAAATGCGCAATCGCCGTCGGCAGGCCATCGATGAGGCGTTGACGAGGCTCAACGAGGGCACCTATGGTATCTGCGCGGAATGTGGCGTCGAGATCAGTGAGCGGCGATTGGAAGCCGTCCCATTTGCCAAGCTCTGCGTCGAGTGCCAGTCGAAAGAAGAGCTGCTGGAAAAAATCGAGCGAGAAGAAGATCGCGACTAGTTGTTTCTCCTCGCAATCGGCCTTATCCCTGCCTCACATGGTCCGCATCCCGTCAGTCATCACTTTGACTACTCTCTCCTCAGGCGAAACTCGCGCTCTGTGACAGCACTTGGTACCCTGCATTGTATATGAAAGTGGGCGTAAGGAGGCCAATGAGTCATCGCGCAGTCATCTTGGCGAGTGGAGGATTGGACTCCACTGTCACAGCAGCCATTGCCAAGCAGGAGGGGTGCGAACTCTTCTTCCTCACCATGGCCTACGGGCAGCGCCATGCAGTGGAAGTGGAGCGGGCTCGGCAGGTCGCAGCCGCCTTGGGTGTGGCGAATCATCTGGTGATGAATCTGGATCTTCGCGCCATCGGCGGGTCGGCGCTCACCGGCCCAGCAGCAGTTCCCAAGAACCGAACGGACAGCGAACGCAGCCAGACCATTCCGGTCACCTATGTGCCGGGGCGGAATCTCATTTTTCTCTCGATTGCAGCAGCGCATGCAGAAGTCATAGGAGCATCGTTCATCTATTTTGGCGCGAACGTGCTCGACTATTCCGGCTATCCAGACTGCCGGCCTGAATTCATTCGCGCGTTCGAATCGGCGGTGAGAGAGGGTACAAAAGCCGGTATGGAAGGGACACCCCTCCATGTCAAAGCCCCCCTGCTGATGCTGACGAAAGCGGACATCATCCGGCGAGGGCTCGAACTCCATGTCCCCTTTCATTTGACCCATAGTTGTTACGATCCGGCGGGAGACCTGGCTTGTGGGCGATGCGATAGTTGCGTGATCCGGCTGGAAGGATTTGCGAAAGCCGGGGTTGTGGATCCCATCGCATATGCGATAACCTCAGGATGTTGAAACAGGCGACCAACGGCGTTCTCGACTCATCGAAATCCTCAACGTACCCCTGAGGGTACGCCTCTGGTTTCGATTCGCCTGGGGCCTTGATGGCCATCCTGTTTGAACATCCTGCTAAATAAACCAAATAAACGAGACAGACCGAACAGACCAAATGAACAAGATCAGAGGTACTGATTCCATGAAAACCCCGATGACATCAAAGCTTCAGATGGGAGTATTGCTGCTGGGGCTAGGCCTCCTTGCGGCTTGTGATTCCTCGGAGCCGCCCAAGCCAACAGCAGTCGGAGGCGGTCCTGTGCCGGCTGAATTCCAAGCAGGTGAAACCACCTTCAATGCGAACTGTTCAGCCTGTCATGGGAAACAAGCGGCGGGAACCGACCACGGACCTCCGTTAGTACATAAGGTCTATGAGCCGAACCACCACGGGGATGAGGCCTTCAAACGGGCCGCAGCCAACGGCGTCAAGGCACACCATTGGGAATTCGGCAACATGCCGAAGATCGATGCCGTCACCCCGGCAGATGTCGATCAGATCGTGAAGTATGTGCGGTGGCAACAACGCCAAGCTGGCATTCAATAACAGCAGGATGTTGTAAAATCCCACCAGCTTCGTTTTCGACTCGTCGAAATCCTCAACGTACTAGCGCGACATCCCATGGCTCGTGTTGATGAGATTGTTTTGTCTCCGCTCCTCGCTAACGCTTCATGACAAGACATTTCATTAAGTCATTGATTATATTGTAATATTTGTCACCATTTCGCAGGTATGTTCATGCTAAGATTCACACGCTGATTTCTTCACGCTATGGGCTCTCCCCTGGCGCAGAGGAAATGGGGAGATGATGTGGCCATCATCTCCCCATTTTTTTGCCTTTTGACTTCTTGTTTTGGCGACCTCGGTCCACTGAACGTCTTCTGCTCCGATTGCATTCAGACACACTCGCCTTCGCTACCGAAAGAAGCTAGCCTTGGGATACGACGGCTACCACATAACGTATTATTTATCGGGGGACCGAACCTGCGGGAAACTCGTCGCAGGAATACCTTGATTGTCAGAAATGTGTGAGGTGGGGTTTGGATCTGAGAGAAATCGAGAAAGAGGAAAGGTGAGGAGGCGACGTGACCGTCGCCTCCTCAAACTTCGACAACTACTTTTTCTTCTTTGCCGCCTTCTTTGCGGGCTTCTTTGTTGCTGCTTTCTTCGCTGCCATGGAAACTCCACCCCCCTTCGATATCAAAATGTGAATTGATGCCTGAGTTAGTACGTGTTGTATAGCAGAGTTTGCGCGGCGAGTAAAATTTTCTTTTCAGGATTCTTCCGGTAGGAGTGATCGAGAACTTCTTTCTCGCGGGCTACACCCGCTCGCCTTTCGCCACTTTGATTAAATTGGCAATGCAAACCAGATGGACCCAAAGAACCAGACAGACAATCGGCGAGTTATGATCGTCGAAGTGCCTTCCTTACATCCTCGATTGGGATCTCGCGCCATGCGCCGGACGGAAGATCCTCCAGTTTGAAGGGGCCGTATTGAATGCGCCTGAGCCTGGTGACTTCATGCCCTAACGTTTTGAACAGTCTTCTGACTTCACGGTTTTTCCCCTGGGTCAAGACTACTTCCAGATGTGATTCTCGCCCGGAACTCTTTTGGATCTTCACGCTGTGGCATTGGAGGCGCTCGTTGTCATCGATCACACCGACTACGGATTCTCTCGCTTGTGCCTCAGTGAATTCTCCTCGTACGGAGACCAGGTATGTCCTCATTACTTTATGGCCAGGATCTGTGAGATAGGTCGATAGTGCGGAATCGTTGGTGAGCAGGAGGAGCCCACTAGTCGCCTGATCGAGTCTCCCCACTGCATGCAAATATCCCAGGTCTGATGGCAGTTCATCGAAAATCGTTTTACGGCCTTTTTCGTCACTGTGCGTCGTGATGACCCCTTTGGGTTTATGAAAGAGGACAAATCGTTTGGCTGAATCTTGAATCGGACGGTCATCGACCGAGACAGAATCCTTCGGCCACAAGACCCATGTAGCCGGATCGCGCACGACTCGAGCATTGATGCGGACTCGTCCCGCGCGGACCCATTCCTGGCTCGTGCCGCGAGAAGCAATACCCAGCTTCGAGAGCAGACGGTCCACGGTTAGCCGTTTAGAAGATATCGAGGCCTTCTGTGTCATCTTGAACCTTTTCAACTCAACGGAATTTCACAGGCCTGCATTTCTAAGACAAGTGCGGGCACTACGCAGGATGTTCAGAAAGTTCGTTCAGCAAGGCCGCAGGCGAGTCGAAACCGGAGGCGTACCCTCTGGGGTACGTTGAGGATTTCGATGAGCCGAGAACGAAGCTGACGGACCTTTGGGACATCCTGTTAGAGGAGCCCGCGCTTTTGGAGATAATCTTTGTCAATAACGGGGGTCGGTTTGGAAGATAGCTGTCCCCTTTCCTGCAGCAATCGTTCGACGTATTTCCCAATGAGATCCGATTCGAGGTTGACTTGATCGCCGACTTGCTTGAGGCCCAGAGTGGTGACTTTCGCGGTGTGCGGAATAATGGAGACAGAGAACCCACGGTCGGTCACCTGGTTGATCGTCAGGCTGATACCGTCCACGGTGACGGACCCTTTCACGATACAGTGGCGCAGAATCTCCGGCGGGGCTTCGATTATGAAGAGAATGGCATTCCCATCCTGTTGGCGGCTCCGAACCGTGCCGATGCCGTCCACATGACCGGCCACGAGATGTCCGCCCAGCCGTTCGTTGAGTTTCATCGCCCGTTCCAAATTCAACGGCGCGCCGGCTGTGAGTTGCCCGAGGGTGGTCACGGAGAGGGTTTCGGGAGAGACCTCCACGGAAAAATTATGCTCGCTCTTGTTTACCACGGTCAGACAGGTGCCGTTGATACTGACACTGTCCCCGATTTTGAGGTCGCCCATCACAGCTGAGGCTAGAATCACCATCCTCGTTCCGGCAAGGGTCTTGCCGATTGAGATGATGGCGCCCAATTCTTCGACGATGCCTGTGAACATAGAGCAGCTTTCAGCTAACAGCAATCAGCTATGATTCTTTTCTGAACATTTGCCGAACCACGTAGACAACCATCACGAGCAGCACGAGCACGCCGAT
>JANOJM010000007.1:0-7269 GCA_031418735.1 Nitrospiraceae bacterium
CTGAGGGGCATACTCTACTTGCAGCATGACCTTTGACTTGGCGCTCGATAGTGGGTGAAATGTCACGACCCATCCCTTGATGACGTCGCCTCGACTCATCCACGCAAGACGCTGGTCCGCCGCCTGCTCCGTGATCTCCGTATCCCACTCGTTGACCTGGCCCGCGATCTCTGCTTTCCAATGAAACCGCTTACCGTCCAGCCGCGTGACTTCCTTCACCCCTTCCATGAACTGGGGAAATTCCTCAAATTTCATCCATTGAGCGTAGGCGGTGTACTCAGGCACGTTGACTTCAATGGATTTCTCAAT
Source organism: Nitrospiraceae bacterium (assembly GCA_031418735.1). Taxonomy (GTDB): domain Bacteria; phylum Nitrospirota; class Nitrospiria; order Nitrospirales; family Nitrospiraceae; genus Palsa-1315. Next base: position 310 of record JANOJM010000007.1, read on the forward strand.
GGTCGACATGCATTCCTCCTTTCCGTTATTTCCAGCGAGTCGGCCAGCTCATGGTCAGTCTCTTCGGCGCGCTGCACATGCTATCGCAACCACTCTCGCGAGACAACTCTACTCAGTAGTTAGTAATTAAAACGACAACAACGCCAATGAAACCCGCATAGAATAAGGATATTAAAGACGTTGTGTTCTCCAAATTACCGACTTGTGAGTAAGCGATCAGATCCCTTTGTTTCACACTCTAGGATTTTTGCTTCTTCCTTCAGAGCCAACATCGGCCAACAGTTTCTAGGTGTCAAAATTCTCGTCTAAGTATTTCCAGAAGCGCAGTCGATTTCTCAAGGAATTTGGCTTATCCTAGACCGGTTCAAAAAAATGCCAAAGACGAACGAACAGTCCTCGGTGTAGTTGCTTTCTCCCTCTTCGCACAAGGCTCAACGACGAAGCCACTGTTACGAACGCTAGGAAAGATTCTTACGGCGAGTAAAACCATAACTTCAACCACTAACGAGATAGCAAAATCGTGTCAACTCTAACTGCGGAAGAAAATTATAACGAAACCGTGCGCGAAAACATTCGCAACGGATCATTATTGAATCTTGATTATGTCTTTATGAACACGATGGCGGCGATTATTGCTTGCTATGGTTTGCTTGCCAATAGTCCTGCCGTTGTTATCGGTGCCATGATTGTGGCGATGCTTTTGGGGCCAATATTGGGGACCGCTTTAGCCTTAGTTGATAGCGATATTGCGTTATTACGAAAGGCAGTGTTTACGCTGGGTGGTGGCATTCTAGGGATCATGTCCAGCGCCTTTCTTATTGGACTCATTCACTCAGATATTCCACTGACGAGTGAGATTATGGCTCGCACCGCTCCTAACTTGATGGACTTAATGATTGCTTTAGCTGGAGGGGCTGCGGGGGCATACGCAACAGTTGCGCCACGCTTAAGTGCGGCATTTGTCGGTGTAGCGATTGCAACGGCTCTCGTGCCGCCGCTTTCTTCTTCTAGCATCTTGCTGGCACGTGGTGAGTATCATTTGGCATTCGGTGCATTTTTGCTGGCGTTCACCAATATCATTGCAATTCAATTCGCCTCTTCGTTAGTGATGTGGTTCAAAGGATTCCGCCGTGTGAGTCGCAAATCTGAGCAAGTAGGACCTATGACTTTTCTCAAAAATAATTTCGTTAGTCTATTAATATTGGCAGCCTTAGCTATCAGCTTAACATCCAATCTTCATAAAATGGTCTCGAAACAAATGTACGAAAACAAGATACGCGCAATTTTACATCAGGAAATTGAATCTTCTGCTCGCCTAACTGATTTGGCCGATGTTCGCTTTGAGCCAACCTCAGATAAATTAATTATCCGCGCCATTGTCAGAGGTGTCACCCCACCTACTGCCGCTCAAGTGAGCACAATTGAAGCCAAGCTGCCCTTGCCATCTAGTGGGGTTAAAAATGAACTGCGAATACGTTTCGTGAACGTAATGGTAATTAATCGAGAAGGTGTCCTGTCTGACGACATTGAGTTTGGTGCGAGCGAATAAGTCTTTCATCAACCTGAAATCTATAAGTTGGCTTCTCGCCAGCAAGCCCTAAGACGGCAGGTTCCGCGATATTCGTCTGCCATGCGGTTTTCCACAATCGTGTCTCGCCTTGACGGCGAATAGTGTTCGAGGGTGTTTCGGTGAGCTTCGCAATATTGAGCCAGGCGATAGTTTCCGTGTTTCGGTTCCACTTGGACACCTCTGGCCTGCAAGTTGTCGTGCCACGCTTTGCCTGACTTACATGGAGGATGGTACAACTACCGGAACAGGTCATGCCATCAATCTGAATTGAATCCATAGGGTAGCGACTAGTTCGTCACACCGTTTTTGAGCTCCTTCCAGACGTCTTTGTCATTCTCTAACTTTCAGGTTAAGGGTAGAGAACGCTAGAACAAGCAATTTCTGGTCCTGGGCGTAGAGACGATTATGGGCATTGTCCAGCGAAACTTATCAAACGCGTTTCAAAGCTTTTTCGATTCGGAAAAGTCGAGCGGGATTCTGCTGATTATCTGTACGGTCACCTCGCTTTTGATTACTAATTCATCAAGCGGTGCAGATTATTTTCATTTGTGGCAGAGGTATGTTGGAGGTCTTAGCCTTGAGCATTGGATCAACGATGGCCTGATGGCGATTTTCTTTTTGCTCATCGGCTTGGAACTCGAACGCGAACTGTACAACGGCGAACTGGCAAGCTTTCAGAACGCCCTTCTTCCTATTTGTGGGGCCATCGGCGGAATTGTCACCCCTGCGCTAATTCATTTCTCACTCAATGCAGGGACGCCAACGCAAGCCGGAATCGGGATTCCGATGGCCACTGACATCGCGTTTGCTCTTGGCGTTCTGGCTATTCTTGGAAACCGTATTCCAGCGTCTCTGAAAGTGTTTGTCGTGGCTTTCGCCGTCATAGATGATTTGTGCGCGATCGTCATCATTGCTGTTTTCTACACGGCGCAACTTTCAGTTTGGTATCTTATCGGTGCTTTAGCAGTTTGGACCCTGCTCTTTACACTCAATCGTCTCTTCCAGGTCATGTCTCTCGTTCCGTATCTGCTTGGCGGCGTGTTGATGTGGTTTCTTATGCTTAAGTCAGGTGTTCACGCGACGATTGCCGGCGTTGCGCTCGCTTTTGCAATCCCGTTCTCCAGCAAATCCGACGACGAAGCGTCGCCCTCACATAAACTCGAACGGTTCTTGCACAAACCCGTTGCGTTCATCATCTTGCCGATTTTCGCACTGGCAAATACGGGCATTTTTCTGGGGACGGATTGGATGCAACACGTGACCAGCACGAACAGCGTCGGCATCATCGCCGGGTTGATTCTGGGCAAACCTTTGGGTGTGACCCTCCTGTGTTTCGTTGCTGTTGCAAGCGGCATATGCCGTTTACCACCCGATTTGAATTGGCGGCATATTATCGGGGCTGGGATTCTTGGCGGTATCGGATTTACGATGTCCATCTTCATTGCCAATCTCGCGTTTGCCGAAAATGCGCAGACAACAAACGCCTCAAAAATGGCAATTCTTTTAGCTTCGCTGATCGCGGGAACGATCGGCTTTCTATGGCTAAAACTTTTTGGTAAACCAGAAGAGACGGACCTCAATATGGACACAATGGACTTGAAGCAGCCACGACGAACAAAAATCCGCTGACGTTGAAGGGGACGTTAGCATTTAGAGGCGTACCTATCGCAATTTGTTTCAAATGTTTCTGGCATTGCGGGAAGTCGAGACCCAGAGTCGAAACAGAGGACGAGCCGGGGAGCTTGTATTAATCGATTACGCCTGGCTTGTCGCTAGTTTGATGCATTATTGTGCTCAACTCCGCCTCGCTCCAGCCAAAGTTCGTAGTTTGGTTAAACCTTGTCTGGAGTGAGTTCGAGTGAGTCTATCTAGGCTGGGGCAGAGTGATGTGAACGGTTTCCTAAGCCATTGGTCTGACGTTCAAGTTTGCCCCTACCATTTCACTCGCGTTGATAAGATGATCCCAACTGCCCCCGCCGAGCGCTCACTTCCCCTCTCCCGTCTTGTGCGGGGCAGTGCGGTGATTCCGACTGCGGCCGTCGAACGACCACTGCGCGCATCCTTCTCACCCGCCCACCCACTGGCACGCCGAGACGTGCCCTTAGCCCTGGCGAGGGCCTTCCAGTTCGCCAAACCTCAATTCAAGGGAGTGGCCAAGGCTGCCCTTTACTGCGCGCATCGAACGAGCACAGTTTCACCGTGCGCGTTCTGCGAGCAAGAAGGGCACCTGGCCGCTCCCTTCCCATCCTTCTCAGGCCGCGCGTTGCGCGAGCACAGAAGATCATCAGCCTCCATCGCGTGCTTCTGACTTTGCATCATTTTCACGCCCACACTTCCAACAGGCAGTAAACAAGCCAACATGGCTCTCCCCGCATCCAGCGCAAACCCACAGGGGTCGCTCGACGTCATCTCCACTTCCCTGTTCTTCCAGAAGCTCCTTGGCTCGATCAAAATCAGCATCGTTTACCACCCACAATTCCGGAAACACCTCAACGAACGGAACTTCACCCGCCAGACTGGATCCTTGCTGATTTCTTATCGTGCAGAGAATACCGTCGGTGCTCAAAAGCTCCTTTAGCGACTCAACCTCAATTAAGCTTTGAGAGACAAAGAGTCGTTTCATATGTCGCCTTACCCTTAGAACAAAGATGATCCCAACTGCGCGCGTCCAACGAGGCCCTTCCCAGGGCGCGCGTTGCGCGAGCAAAGGAGACTAACGGGCTACCCCTTCTTCTCCTACACCGGGCGGGATGCGAGGACGGTCGGGCTGGTCGACGATAGGACCCGCTCTTCGATCATGGATGCGCCACTCGCCAATTGTGGCCTGTCCCCAAATCGACTTTTAGTGGCACCGACAGCCCCACCTTCTTCCCCGTCGCTTCCATCTCCGTCTTCACCAGATGCTTCGCCTCTTCCAAGTCCTTCTCCGGCACCTCGAAGATCAATTCATCGTGGACTTGTAGAATCATTTTGGCATGCGGCATCTCGTGATGTAGCAGGTTGTTCACGTTGATCATCGCCACCTTGATCAAATCCGCGGCTGAGCCCTGGATCGGACTGTTCACCGCCATGCGTTCGCCGAACCCACGTTGCACCGGATCGCCGCTCTGCAACTCGGGAATCGGGCGCCGCCGTCCGAGAATTGTGGTTGTGTAGCCCTTCGTTTTTCCCTCTTCGATATTCCGATCCATCAAGGCGCGCACGGCTGAAAATTTCTCAAAGAACGTCTCGATGTACTTCTTCGCGTCCCCTTGCGACACGCCGATGTTCTGAGCGAGACCGAACGGACTGATCCCATACACAATGCCGAAGACCACCGTCTTGGCCACGCGTCGCATGTCTCTCGTGATTTGACTGGAATGCAGGCCGAAAATCTCCATGGCCGTCGCCATGTGGATGTCTTCCCCCTTCGCAAATACGGCGAGCAAGCGCGGGTCTTGCGAGAGATGCGCGAGGATGCGCGGCTCGATCTGGCTGTAGTCGGCACAGAGCAGGGTGTGGCCTGCCGGTGCAATAAAGGCTTCTCTGATGCGTAATCCGTACTCACCCTTCACCGGAATATTCTGCAAATTTGGCTCCGTCGAGGAGAGACGCCCGGTCGCCGCGACGGTCTGATTGAGCGACGTATGGAGCCGCTTGGTCTCCGGATTCACCAACTCCGGCAGTGCGTCCACGTAGGTGGACTTAAGTTTGCTGAGGCTCCGATAGTTCACAATCTGCGCGGGCAATTCGTGCTGCGTCGCGAGATGCGTCAACGTGTCTTCATCGGTCGAGTAGCCGGTCTTAGTTTTCCTAATCGGCTTGAGACCCAGCTTCTCGAACAGCACCGTGGCAAGCTGCTTCGGCGAATTGATGTTAAACTCGCCGCCGGCCGCCACGGCAATCGTCTCCATGATCTTGTCGAGGTCCCGCTCTAACTCTTTGCTGAGCACGTTCAGACCCTCGACATCCAACAAGAACCCGTTTCGCTCGATCTCGGCCAATACCGGCACCAGCGGCATTTCCACATCGGTGAAAAGGGTGAGGCTCCCCTGCTCCGACAATCGTTCCGTCATGGGCTGGGCGAGCTTAGCCAACACCGATGCAGCCTCCGCTGCCTCCTCTCGTGATCCTCGGTCCTCGTCGAAAAGGGATTGCGGTGTGGCATTGTTCTTCTGCCCGATCCCAAGCCGATGGTCCAGCACTTCCAGTGCGATGGTCTCAAGTTGGTGATCGCGGCGATTGGGATTGAGGAGATAGTCCGCCACCATGGTATCCAGATAGGGGCCCGCAAGGGTCAGCCCAATACGGTGAAACACCAGCAAGGTCGCCTTCAAGTCATGGACAACTTTTGTTCTCGTGAAATCATGCAGCAACGCAATGATGGGTCGCATGTAGGCGTGAACGTCGAGCGGGATGAACGCGGTCTTGTCCCCCGTGGACAGTGCTATTCCTAATGGTTCCGCCTGCGCACCAGCCCCTGGAGAGAGCAGACACTGCAGGCCGAGACTGCCGCCCTTCGGCAATCCCTCCACAAATCGCTGTGCGGACGGTTCATCCTGAAGGAGTTCCGTCTTCACATCATTCGTCTCGGCCGGTGGGGCGGCCGACTGAAACGATTTGAGAAGTGTGGTGAATCCCAGTTCGCGCAACAAATCGACGAGTTGGTCTTGATGCGGCGGCTTCACATGATACGTTGCGGAATCAAATGTCACAGGGCTATCCAATTGGATAGTCGCCAACCGCCGGCTGAGACGAGCGTTCTCAGCCTGGTCGATCAACAAAGCTTTGATCCGAGGCGGCGTGACCTCTTCGACACGGCGCAAGAGCTCTTCTATCGTACTGAACTGGGCAATCAGCTTCATTGCCGTCTTCTCGCCGATGCCCTTCACGCCAGGAATATTGTCCGCCGCGTCGCCCATGAGCCCCATGATCTCCACGACGCGCGCCGGCTCTACGCCGAACCGTTCGCGGCATTCTGCTTCGCCGAGCCACTTGTCTTTCACCGGGTCGTAGATGCGCACGTGGGGCGTCAGGAGCTGGAGCATATCCTTATCGCCAGTGACGATCACGACATCGAACCCGGCCTGTTCGGCCTGGTGCGCCAGCGTGCCGATCAAATCGTCCGCTTCATATCCGGCCTGCCGGACGGCGGGAATGTTGAGCGCATCCACCACGCGGTGGATGTAGGGAATCTGGGCGCTCATGCCTTCCGGCATCGGCGGCCGCTGCGCTTTGTAGGCCGTAAACTCCACGTGGCGCAACGTCGGACCCTTTTCGTCGAATGCCACGACGAGGCCATCCGGCTTCTTCTCCCGAATGATCTTCAGCAACGTCGTCGTAAAGCCGAGGATGGCGTTGGTCTGGAGGCCTTTGGAATTATTCAGGGCCGGCAGGGCAAAGAAGGCACG
>JANOJM010000008.1:0-4636 GCA_031418735.1 Nitrospiraceae bacterium
GCCAGCCATTCAAGCGTGAGGCACCCGACCATCCCCCAACGAGACATACGAAGCATCAGGCTACTTCTCTGCCTGACCGGTCTCGAATACCACCCGACCACCCACGATCGTCGTCGTCACCCGGCCCTTCACCTTCCATCCGGCAAACGGAGTGTTTCGACTCTTAGAGTAGAACTTTGCCGGATCGACCTCCCACTGTTCCTGCTGGTCGACGATCGTCACATCGGCATCGGCTCCGACCGCCAGCGTGCCTTTGGCCAAGCTGAATGCCTTCGCCGGAGCCCTGCTCAACTTATCGACTGCCGACTCCAACGATAGAACCCCCTCCTCGACCAGCGCGAGTGTCAATGGCAACGCCGTCTCCAGTCCGACGATCCCGAACGGCGCTTCCGTAAATCCCAGCTGTTTTTCCTGGGACGCATGCGGGGCATGATCCGTCGCAATGGCATCGATCGTGCCATCGCGAAGACCTTCCTTGATCGCTTGCACATCTTTCCAGGTCCGCAGCGGGGGATTCATTTTAGCATAGGTATTATAACCTCGGACGGTTTCTTCCGTGATCGTAAAGTGATGGGGACAGGCTTCGGCTGTCACTTTGAGCCCGCGCGATTTGGCCTCCCGTACCATCCGAACCGATCCCTCGGTGCTGATATGGGCCAGATGCAGCCGAGCCCCGGTCAGTTCCGCCAAGGCGACGTTGCGCGCCACCATCACATCCTCCGCCGCCGCCGGCATCCCGGGAAGCCCTAACTCAGTCGAGATGGCTCCTTCGTTCATACAGCCCCCCTCGGCGAGATGCAGATCTTCGCAATGATCGACCACCGGCACGTCGAAGGCCAAGGCATATTCCATCGCTCTCCGCATGACCAGACTGTTCATCACCGGCTTCCCGTCATCCGAAATCGCAACACAGCCGGCACGCCGTAAGTCTCCGATCTCCGCCAGTTCCTTCCCTTCCGACCCCTTCGTAATCGCGCCGATAGGAAAGACGTTCGCCAGCCCGGCCGCTTGCGCGCGATCGAGCATGAGTTTCGTAATCGCTTGATTGTCATTGACGGGATTCGTATTGGGCATACAGCAGACCGAGGTGAAACCGCCGGCCACCGCCGCCGCCGCTCCACTCTGAATCGATTCCTTGTACTCGAAGCCCGGCTCCCGGAAATGGACGTGGAGATCGACGAAGCCGGGAAGGACCAATCGGCCAGTGGCGTCGATCTTCGTGACCCCGGCGGGAGCTTTGAGGTGAGGCCCTACCGCAACGACTCGGCCCTCATCGATCAGCACATCGGCCACGCCGTTGAATTGACCCGGGTCGATCACGTGCCCGCCCGTAATCAGAATTTTCCGATTTGACGATTGCTTCATAGGTTCGTTGCTTCCTTTAATGATTCAATGCGTATGATGGCCCAGGGGTTCAGGCTGAAATCACTAGGCTGAAGGGATTCAGACTGAAGGCTGAAGCGTTCGGAGCTTCGAACCTAGACTTTCCCGTCAGCCTCTAATTCAGAACTCAGAACTTCCCTGTCCTCTACCCCTACCCTTACCCCTCACGCGTTCCGCTTCGCCCCCTGAACCCCTTCAGCCTGAATCCCTTCAGCCTACCGGCCAGCATCCTCAATTACTGCCCGACAAGAGATAGAGAATACCCATGCGAACGGCCACGCCGTTCGCGACCTGATCCAGAATCACCGACGACAAACTATCGGCCACTTCCGGAGCGATCTCGACCCCGCGATTGATCGGACCAGGATGCATGACGATCGCCCCGGGATCGGCCAGCTTGACCCGCTCGGACGTCAACCCGTAGAGCCGCGCATATTCGCGGATGGTCGGAAACAGCGCAATCCCCTGCCGTTCGAGCTGCAATCGCAACATCATGATGACCTGCACACCGCGCAATGCCTCGTCGAAATCGTAGTAGACACGCACGCCCAGTTTCTCCACGCCACAGGGAATCATCGTCGGCGGCCCCACGACCCGAACCTCCGCCCCCAACTTCACGAGCGCATGGATGTTCGAACGAGCCACTCGGCTATGCGCGATATCTCCGACGATCGCCACCCGAAGCCCCTCGAACGACAATCCACGCTCGCGAATCGTATAGAGATCCAAGAGGCCTTGTGTCGGATGCTCATGCCACCCGTCTCCGGCATTGATCACTGAAGACTTCACTCCGCGGGCCAGGGCTTCGGCTGCGCCGGCCGAGGGATGACGCAAGACGATAATATCCGCCTGCATCGCTTCAATATTACGCGCGGTATCGAGCACGGTTTCCCCTTTGACCACGCTGCTTGACGACGGCGAGAAATTGATCACATCCGCGCTCAGCCGCTTCGCCGCCAACTCGAATGAGGTACGGGTCCTGGTGCTGGGTTCAAAGAAGAGATTCACCACGGTGCGCCCACGGAGGGCCGGAACCTTTTTGATTTCCCGGCCGGTCACTTCCTTGAACGAGTCGGCCGTGTCCAAGATCAACCGGATCTCATCCACCGACAGAGGGACAAGACTCAAGAGGTCTTTGCGTTTCAGACTCATCGTTCCCTCCTCTCCCTCAAGCCTTAAAAATCACTACCCGATCGTCTTCGCCTTCTTCTTCCAACAGCACCTGGATACTCTCTTCTCGCGACGTCGGAATATTTTTCCCGATATAGGTCGCCTTGATCGGCAACTGCCGATGGCCTCGGTCGACTAAGACGGCAAGTTGAATTTCTGCCGGACGTCCCAGGTCGATCAATCCATCCATCGCCGCACGAATGGTTCGACCGGTAAACAACACATCGTCCACCAACACGACAATCTTGCCTGAAATATCAAATGGGACCGACGTCTTACGGAGAGTCGGTTGTTCCTTCCGCAGGGAGAGGTCGTCCCGATAGAGCGTAATATCCAACTCGCCAATCGGCACCGCTGCCGATTCAATCTCTTGTATCCGCCTCACCAGCCGATGGGCCAGATGCACCCCCCCAGTTCGAATCCCAACCAGCGCCAGCGCCTGTATGCCCTTATTCCGTTCGAGAATTTCATGGGCAATACGGGTGACCGCCCGCGCAATGTCTCCCGCATCCATCACCAGCCGCTCAACTTGTCGATCGCTACTCGGCATCATCCCCTCACTTCAACCGCATAACATCCAAACGTCTCACGTCTTACCTTCCACATCATACGCTTCACGTCTTCATGCTTCATGTAGTACGTCTCACGTTAAGCAGGATGCTCAAAAAGGCCGTCCAGCAAGGCCGCAACGAACGACTAACGATGTCCTTCCCAAGCTTGCTCGTATACCTTGTCCCTGGGATGGTTCGGATGAGCCCGCCACTGCGCGCGTCCAACGAGGCCCTTCCGAGGGCGCGCGTTGCGCGAGCACAGGGGACTCACCGGGCCATCCCATCCCCTGCTGGCGGACTTTTTCAGCATCCTGACGGCATAAAAAAACCCTCCCATCGAGCTCCGACGAGAAGGTTGCACTGTGCAGACAAACACAGACCTGATTACAGTTCACGCGCACTCCTTGCTCACCTCGCAGGATGAGCATTAAAGGTTGTGGCATCTTACTGAGGCAGGAGGAATCCTGTCAAGGTGCACGATTACAGTTCTAGAAATCTGCGCGGCTATTTCTTACTTTCCTCACCATTGTAAACAAAAATTTCTGACCAAAGACCGGACGGAGGGGCACCGGCTGCGCCCTTGGTACCGGGGGCGCCGGGAGCAGTAACGCCCTGTGCCCCAAACCCATGGACGAACTTCCAGTCCGTATATCGCTGCTTATTCATGAGGGATCGGTCCGCAGGCCGAAAGTTGCCGGTCTTGATCGGAGCCCTGTCCGAGAGGCTATAGACTCCGATAATACCGCCGTTCGGGAGCCTCACCAGTCCCCATTTTTTCTTTCCGGTGATCGGGTCGGCATAAATTTTCCGCAAATGGCGAATGGTACCGGGGTACCGGGGATCCTTCAGCAGATCCTCGAGGCGGCGCGGGTACTCCTTCTGAGGCCCCTTAGGATTCAGGTAGTACTGACTAATGGCAGTTCGGAACTGGTCGCCGACAAACAGCAACTCCCGTTCCTTCTGACGCGTCTGCGCAAAGCTCCACACCACTCCTGCCAGGGCCAACTGGATCCCGATAAGCGCGACTGCAAGCAGAACCCCGATGTAGGTAAAGCCCTCCTGCGATCGTATCGACCGGCATCCCCGACAGACGCTCAGCCGGCGCGGAGCCGCTCCCCTCTGTCCATTACCACTCACTGTAGGATCCCCCACCAGTGGCTGTCCCTTCCGCACCGCTTTTCACGTCGTAGACGCCTCCCTTCTCAGGATCGTCAGGCGGAATTACACGCCAGGTCGTCGATGTCTCCGTAATCGGATCGATCGGGACGGCGCGGAGATACTTCTTGGTGGCCAAATCTTGAAGCTGGTCCGGATACCTGCCAACGTCGCCGAAATATTTATCCAGGGCGTCCCGCATGATCCAAAGGTTTTCCCTCATGACGACTTCTTTCGATCGTTGCACGCTGGAAAAGTACCGGGGTACCGCCAAGGTCAGCAATGTCGAGATGATGGCCAGGACCACCAGCAGCTCGATGAGCGTAAATCCTTGTGCGCCCTCTCGATCGAATAGCTTCATCGCATCACGACCCATT
>JANOJM010000009.1:0-2668 GCA_031418735.1 Nitrospiraceae bacterium
GCCTGGCAGGGTTTCCCGTCGTCGATTGTCGGGTTGCCGTATTCGACGGGTCGTACCATGCGGTCGACTCATCGGAGATGGCGTTCAAGGTCGCGGCGTCAATGGGGTTCAAGAAGGCGTTGGAAGCGGCTCATCCCATCCTCTTAGAGCCGATCATGACAGTGGAGGTTGAGGCGCCGGCGGATCACATTGGAGGTGTGATTGGGGACTTGAATGCGCGCCGAGGGCGAATTCTCCACGTGGAGGCACGCGACCATACGGAGCAGATCACGGTCCATGTTCCAATGGCGGAGATGCTCACGTATGCCACGACGCTGAACTCACTCACAGCAGGCCGCGGCAGCTATACAATGGAAATTTGGCGATACGACGAAGTGCCACGTGAGCTTGCGGTTCGAATCCTTGAGGCGAATAAAGTGGAGACACATGCGGGAGCGCATTGAACGCTCTGGTTGATCTGGTTTGTTTGGTTTGTCTCGTTTGTTTGGTTGAACGAACTAACTGGATGAACTAAATAAACAAAACTAACCAGATCAACCAAATAAACCAGTCTAGTCGGTCGATTTAAGCACCACGTAGAACGCGCGGGTTTCTCTCAGCACACGGAGCAGGATGGTCTCGCCCCACCGGACTTTGGAAATCGCGCTGCTGAATTCTCCGACCGATCCCACATCGACACGATTCACTTCCTTGATGAGATCACCTTCGTGAAGGCCTTCTGATTGGGCGAGGCTTCCGGGCTCCACCTTGCTAATGAGCGCGCCCCGGCTTTCCTGCAGTTTGAATTTATCGGCAAGACCAGGCGTCAGATTTTGCACATCGAATCCCAGCTTGACTTCAGTGCGTGGCTGAGGGAGCGAGGCGATCACGGCCTGCTCAGGGCGTTCTCTGAGCGAGACGTCTAGCACCAAACGCTGCTGATCTCGGACGATCTCAACTTTTGCCGTCGAGCCAGGGAGCAATCCTGCTACGACGCGAGAGAGGCGATTCGGCGTGTCGATCACGGTGCCGTCGATATGGGTCAAGATGTCGCCGGGTTTGATGCCGGCTGCCGCCGCTGGATCTCTTTCAAAAACTTCATTGACCAGCACCCCTTCGCCCTCCTTGACGCCAAACTTGCTGGCCAATTCCACCGTGAGCGGTTGGATGCCGACACCCAGCCAACCCCTGGTCACCCGTCCCTGCGTCTGCAATTGTTGAATCACTTGTTTGGCCATGTTGGAGGGAATCGCAAAACCGATTCCTTGGGCGAAGTTAATGATGGCGGTATTGATACCGATGATTTCTCCGCGCAGATTGAAGAGCGGGCCTCCCGAGTTGCCGGGATTGATCGACGCGTCCGTCTGAATGAAGTTTTCGTAGCGCGAGAGATTGATGTTCTCCCGACCGATCCCGCTCACAACGCCGAGCGTGACCGTCCGATCGAGTCCGAACGGACTTCCCACGGCGAGCACCCATTGGCCGACTCGCACGGCCGATGAATCCCCGAATCTTGCGCTTGGAAATGGATGGTCAGCGCTTACCTTGAGGAGGGCTAAGTCGGTATCGAGATCCTTCCCGACAACCTGCGCAATCAGCTTCGACTTATCAGAAAAGCGAACTTCGATTTCCGTCGCATCGCCGATGACATGGTTGTTCGTGATGATGTATCCGTCAGGATCGATGATGACGCCGGAACCTGATGCTGCAGCATTGGGAGCCCGTTCCTGCGAAAGCGCACGCCCCCGTCCTGGTCCGGACAGGGGAATGAGATTCACGACAGAGGGTTTAGCCGACTCAGCGAGATCCGTAATAACAGTTTGCATTTCCTCCAACATGCGGAGGCCAGGTGAGTCGTTGGATTTGAGTGCGGCTGGTTCAGTGGCGGCGACCGAGTGGATATCAAGCAAGGCTAAGAACGTAAGGCTGATGAGGATTGTGAGCGTACGAGTCATCCTGTACCCTCTCACGGAGTGGCGCGACAGGCGCGACACAAAGTTTTGAGTTCTGAGTTCCAATAACCTCGAACCTTCGTCCGTCCTGCCCGTTCCACTTATTCCGTCCGCCTCTCACCAAGAATCAAAAACTCAGAACTCAAAACACTCATTTAACCCGATTTGGCGCTCCGAGCTTGGGTAAATTCTGAGGCAAACAGCGCGAGATCCTCCTGCAATCCGATCATGACCAGGACATCGCCGGTGCGAAGCACCAGCGCATTGTCGTGCGGTAATAAAAATGGTCCTCGCAGGACCGTGACGAGATGAACCGATGCAGGCAATGCCATCTCAGCGAATGCCTTTCCAACGATCGGTGCTCCTTGGACGAGATGGAACCGTTCGATGGCTGCTGCGCGAAGACTCAGATCCTGTTGTAGGGTGAGGAGCTCGTGATGGATCGTTTCCAGTTTGCTATCACGTATTTGGCTGTCGACGCCGAGCAGTGTTCGTTTAAAGTGCTGAACGCGGTCGCTGGCCTGGCCAAGAAATTCAGCCAATTGATCGGAGGGCACAATTGATTCATGGCTGAATGGTGAGCGTTTGGCACAGAGCGCAGCAATCTGACGTCCGAGTTCGCCATGAACCTGTTCGATCTGAGTGAGTAAGCTGGACGCCTGGCTATGCAAACGGAAGACTTGAGCCTTGCGGTTAGCGCGTTCGGCGATGGCAAGGATGGTTTCATGGATCGCGCT
>JANOJM010000010.1:0-6201 GCA_031418735.1 Nitrospiraceae bacterium
CTGCACATACGAAAACTCCGTCTCCGTTGACTCCTCGTCAGCCACGGTCACAAACCTGGACCCTAATACCCTCTACTACTTTACGGTCAGCGCCTATAATGGGCTAGAGAGCGCCTGCTCAAATGAAGTATCGATCGTCACCGCTCCAGCTCCTATAGGAAATGAGACCACCCCTGCGACATTTTCCTGAGCGGAACGAGAACGTTGACAGGCCAACAGAGTAGGGGTCTGATCAGCGCCACCCTTGTCTCGATCTCCTCGACAGGCAATCCAGAAACTTCCGCCGATGCACTCATCCCTTTCACCTTGCCTTGTTGCTTAATCTGGACTAGGCTTTTCTGACAGCGGCGCCTTTCAGTTGATGTGCGGTAATGTATCTACGCTTGCCCACCGCACCACACGAGATCGCCTCGTCAATTTTCGACTAAACCCGTCGTATCGAGGTACGCGATGAAAATCGTCATAGGTCTACTTATTGCCGTAGTCCTCATGGTTGGAATAATCCTGGCGTTACCCTTTCTGGTTGACCTCAACAAGTATCAAGACCAATACAAGCCACTCCTCGAAGACGCGCTCAATCGCAAGATTCAGTTGAAGGACATCCGTCTGACTATCTGGCCGCGGATCGGCGCCAGGGTGGCTGATTTTGTCGTCCTGGACGATCCAGCGTTCGACTCAAGCCCCTTCATCTCTCTCACCTCGCTGGACATCGGGGTCAAACTTATGCCGTTACTCAGCGGCAAGGTTGAGGTGGAAGAAATCACACTCCGTGATCCTGTTATCACAATCATCAAAAACAAGAGCGGCGTCCTGAACATCTCGACCATCGGCCGTACAGGCGTTGAGCTGCCTAAAACCCCATCGCACGCGCCCATTCCATCGACCGAAGGTCCGCTCAAAATCCTGGCACTGTTGGCCGTGGATCGAGCCTCTATCGCAGGGGGGAAACTCACTTATCGGGATCTGTCGGCTCCCAAGCCGACTGAGTATATGCTGCAGGATATGGAGTTCCTCCTCCAATCCGTTCGGCTCGGTCAATCCCCAAGCCTTCATGTTGGAATGCTGATCCAACCGTTAAATTTGCCGGTAAAGCTCAATGGCACCTTTGGCCCTTTGAAAGAATCCACAGACATCGATGCAATCAATCTCCAACTCGCGTTGGGGAAAACTGATTTTACCATCACCGGGAAAACGGCCGGACAAAACGCCAGCCTGAACATCAGTGCGCCAGTCATTCATACCGCTGATCTGCCAATCGACCTGCCATTCCAAAAACCCGTTGATATAAAAAATCTCCACATTACAGGGCAAGTACAAGGCCAGAATCTGCTGTTACAAAACCTCTCCTTTCAGCTCTTCGATGGACAGGTGGCGGCAGAGGGAATGGTCACGTCGGGCTCCGAAACACCACCGTTCACTGGAAAGATCACTCTTCAAGGGATGCAACTCGCTCCAGCGCTCAACGCCATGGCCACCACCCAGGTGTCGATCAGCGGAACGGCAGGAGCCGACCTCGGCGTACAAGGCATCGGATTGTCCATGCCGGACCTTACAAAATCCCTGGAAGGCACGGGGCACGTAGCGGTGAAAGACGGCAAGATCGAAGGTGTGAATTTGCTTCAGGAGGCCATCTCCATCCTCAAAGTTTCCGGCATCTCGCTTGAGGACGCGAAGGTAACAGCGTTTTCCGCAATTGAAACCGATCTCGCCATTAAGCACGGAACCGTCCACGTCCAACGGCTCTTGATGGATAGCCACGACTTTCAAGCCACGGGAGGAGGCACCATCGGATTCGATCAGACGCTGAACCTCGCTGTGAACCTCAATCTGTCGCAGGACTTAAGCCGGAAGATCGCAGGGTCATCGCCTGCCGCCAATCTCGCGATGAAAGAAGGCCGCTTGAGTCTTCCATTGGTGATTACCGGAACAGCCCAGGCGCCAGCGTATGGGTTAGACATGAAGGGGCTAACCGGAAGAGTTCAGGAACAGGCACAGAAGAAAGTTGAGGAAGCAGTCGGTGGATTGCTGAAAGGAACAACGAAACCAGAAGACCTAAAGCGACAGGGCCGAGACCTACTCAAAGGATTATTAGGCCGCTAACCGGACTGCTATCCACGGCTAACCATATACTATGGAGCTGAAACTAGAATCAGGTTTTATCGAGAGGCTCAACAGCAAGATCAGGATTCTTCAATGACGTGTTTATGGCCTGCGAGGTAAGACGTATCTGTGCTTGAAGATCCTCACGTACATGGCCTCTAAAGCCTGACGGTCTCCCCACTCGTTGGGGATAATAGCCCCTGGATGTAAGCCATCCCCTGGCATTCTTCAAGCCGCGCGATAAGAGAGGCCCTCCGGTGAGGGCCACCGCATCAACAAGGCAATACCAGACAGCAACCCCACTTGGAGGGTTTCCCTGGGCCAGGCCAAACACAGGGTCTACCAATGCCCACTTCCAGGCTCCAGCTGCTGTGCCAAGTATCTCCAGCCACGTCGTAATAAAGAAGGCCGCGAGGTACACCAACGGCGAGCGGCCTCTAAACAGACAGATCAAAAACACAGAGAATAGCACTGCCCCCCCTACATCACCCTGTTCTGGAATCCCGCTGATCCCCCAAATCGACCATGCTCCACACACCACAATCACTGTTGTGGCAATGGCTCTTGCATATTTAACAAACAGCCCGGAGCGCGCCAACGCAATAGAGGTCAAATACACCATTCCATGACCGAGCGGCACATAGGCCGGTACATTGTCGAACCGATAGGTGTAGCCACCCATACAAACAGACGCCACATATTCACCGATTGTCGTAAATGCGACAGCCACGGCAACCTGCAATCGTACGTCTCTCGTCTCACCCCGCAAGAACCCAATCAGACATACCAGCGCGATACCCCCTAGGGCATATTGGTTCCACACACTCCCGCTTACTTCAAACGCCATACAGATCGCGACAGAGGCAAACGTGACCGCCGCTATAACGTAATCCCGTTGCCTATGCGCATAGGCGGCACCAATCTCCGGGAAATGGCGTAGCAAACTCGATCTCATTGAATTTCAACCCCTCATGAATCTATTACGTACGCTCACTTGATCAACCACTCGGAAACGCGATGGGAAACAGGGCCCATCATAGAATAGGTCTGATGCCATAGGGATAGGCTGCTGATTCTCCTGTGGTCGAAATCTACCCCGTGGCCGGTCTCACGTCAACTCAACAGGGATCGGTCACAACCACGAGTCACTCGACTACGGTGGTTTTACGCGCGCAAGGATACCCCTTCACGATCAGACGATCAAGAACAAGCCATATGCATGTAGTTCCACCGATCTGCAATCAGCGCTTCACCGTTCAGCCAGCCCAGGTCGCTGATCTGCATCGCCCCCGTCCGGCGCACAGGGAGTGGACCGCATCCTGTGACTCAAGACGACCACTGCCTGCGCAAGGATTTCACCATTGCGCATCGGGAGGACGCTATCAGATTCATGCGATGGTCCGAGCCCCCCGTGTGCTGGTAGGAGAGCATGGGGACGGGACGATGCGGCCCATGAAGACGGCTGAGGCCAAGACGGTGTATCAACCCCGACGCCCGGTCACGCCGAGGCCGGATCATCCATGGCGCCAACGCCTACGACCGGAGCGACGAACAGAGGCGACGGTGGCGAGACCCTAAAGCGGACATTTCTATTTGGGCTGGACAGGCTGACAAATTTGTCTTGATCCCCATACGCAACATCGCATAACGTACGGGGCTTCAGTCCTTGCGATATGGACCCATCGCCGTCACATACAAAGAAAGGACAGCTCATGCGTTTCGTTGTATCCTGTTTGGTGACACTGCTCTGCCTTGGGACCACTGCATCATTTGCGGCAGCCCCAGAGCCCACGACCGATGAACAAAAAACCCTCTATGCCTTGGGATTGGCCATCAACCAATCGCTCAGCAACTTCAGCTTGAGCGAAACTGAGTTTGAGATCGTGAAGTCCGGCATCACCGACGGGTTCCTCAAACAGCCCCCCAAAGTGGACCCTAAGGCGTTCGGCCAGAAGATTTCACAACTGCAAGAGGCTCGTGCCTTGGTCATCGCAGAAGTGGAGAAGAAGGCGGGAGCCACGTTCCTCGCGAAAGTCGCGGCAGAATCCGGCGCCAAGAAAACCGAGTCTGGCGCGATCCTCAAGACCATCAAGGAAGGGAATGGCGCCACCCCGAAAATCACAGATAAGGTAAAGGTACAGTATCAAGGCGCTCTGATCGATGGAACCGTGTTCGACAATACCACCAAGCCAGGCGAACCTGCTGAGCTGAGAGTGAATGAAATGAGTAAGTGTTGGGTGGAAGGGATCCAGCAAATAAAAGTCGGCGGCAAGAGCAAGTTGGTCTGCCCGTCGAATCTTGCCTTCCGCGACAAAGGCATGCCTCCCCTCATCAAGCCCGGCGCAACATTGGTCTTCGAGATCGAACTCCTCGAAATTATCGCAAACCAAGTAGTTCCGCACTGAGTCCACGGCAAGCTCGAGCGGGAATGGTCTCCCGCTCGAGCTCGTGGCCTTCACCGCGTGTATCGAACGAAGCGACGGGTGATCCCTGCAAGCTCGCTCTTTCTCTCTTCAGGGATGGAGGCTGATTGATCTTCCACTGCGCGCGTCCAACGAGGGCTTTCTTAAGCCGCGCGTTGCGCGAGCACAGAAGATCATCAGGCGCCATCTTCCCCCCCCTCTGTAATCCCAACATATGCGCATCAGGGAGGACTCTATCAGATTCATGCGACGGTCCGGCCCCCCGTGTGCTGGTGGAAGAGCATGGGGACGGGACGATGCGGCCCATGAAGACGCCTGAGGTCAAGAAGGATCATCGACCGCGGTGCCCGGTCACTCCGAGGCCGGATCATCCGTGGCGCCAACGCCTGCGGTCGGCGCAACGAACAGAGGCGACGGTGGCGAGACCCTAAATCGGACATTTCTACTGTGGGAGAAAAAGGACATTTCTAATTGGGCTTGACAATTTTACTTCTAGGTCTTTATTTTATTCTTAGGTCTTGACAAGAAGGCACATTTAAGCGATTCTGCCGAGCCTTTGCCAGAGTCAAGAGCAGTGTTCGCTCAGTGGATCTGAGCGAACCTAGTTGGTATTATGTGTTGAGCCTCATGAGCTAAGATATCGGCAAAAAAACGATAACCACCATCAGAAAAGGAGGTGCGAATGACGAAGCAGAAGGTCGGAACATCGGTCGTGATGATGATGTCCATCCTGATCCTTTCAGGAGGGATGGCGTACTCTGAGGAACCAGTGCCGTTGCCTGAAGTCCCAGCTGAATATGCCGACAAAAAAATGCCGGCTGGCTGGTTGACCGATCCTAAGGTCCTCGAGGAGGGAGCGCTGATTTACTCCGGTGAGGTCAACCCGCAAGTCAACTGCGCAAGTTGTCACGGCAAAGATGGCAAACCGGTGAAAAAAGGGGCTCGGGATTTTCGTGACAAAGCTCAAATGGGCCGTATGTCTGACGCCTTCTGGTTCTGGCGAGTGTCTGAAGGGGTTCCAAAGACGAAAATGAAGGCCTGGAAATCGCAACTGTCTGAGGAGCAGATCTGGCAGGTTATCGCGTACGAGCGTCAGTTTTCGAAGTGATGATCGAAGAAAACGTCAGAGTAAATAAAATTCAAAGGAGGCCCCATGCCTATCAGTTTTTCGCGTAGCGTGCGCACTGTCGCATTACTCAGTGCAGTGATCGCTGCTCCGTGCCTTGCTATCAGTGCAGGGTCTGTGTCGGCGGAGACCATCCAAGCCAAACTGGGGTTCGCGCCCAATGTCCCCCCTCCCATCACACGAACCCAGCCCGCCACCGTCGTGGTCAACCTGGAAGCGAACGAGTGGGTCGGTCCGCTTAGCGACGATAACAACTATGAGTTCTGGGGTTTTAATAAGAGCGTGCCAGGACCCATGATCCGCGTCATGGTGGGCGATACGGTTGAAATCCGTTTGAAGAATCATAAGGACAGCAAGGAAGCTCACAATATTGACTTCCATGCAATCACGGGGCCAGGCGGCGGGGCTAGTCTGCTCAATAGCGAGCCAGGGCAGGAGAGCGGGGGAAAGTTTAAGATGATCATTCCTGGCATCTTTTTGTATCACTGCGCCACCGCATCGCCATCCATTCCCGAGCACATTGCGAATGGCATGTACGGCACGATCGTAGTT
>JANOJM010000011.1:0-7578 GCA_031418735.1 Nitrospiraceae bacterium
CAATACTACACCTGGGCCCTCTCATACAAGGAGGCTCGGTTGGGAATGAGGTTACGGCATGGAAATGACCCTTCTGCTCAACGCGACGTACGAGCCCCTGCGGGTCGTCCATTGGCAAAAGGCGATTGCGCTTCTCTGGCAGGGTAAAGTTGAAGTCCTCGAGGTCTACGACCGAGAGGTCCACGCAGTATCAATCTCCATCAAGCTTCCCTCCGTCATGCGGCTCCTCAAACTGGTTCGGCTCAAGGATGTTCACCGGGCAGTCAAGTTCTCCCGGATCAATATCTTTACAAGGGACGGCTATGCCTGCCAGTACTGTCGTCACAAGTTCCGGACCGAGGAGCTGACGTTCGATCATGTCGTCCCCATCGCCAAGGGTGGGCGAAAGACCTGGGAAAATATTGTGACGGCATGCTGGCGTTGTAACAACAAAAAGAGCGGCCGTACGCCGGAAGAAGCCGGCATGAAGCTCATGAAGAAGCCGGTGAAGCCGCGTTGGAATCCCATTGTGACCATTACCATCGGGATTCGGAATACGCCGGATAGCTGGCGTGACTATTTCTATTGGAACATGGAATTGGATGCCGACCCCGCCGATACCTAACTGCGAATGTTCAGTCGTATTTCCGTCTCTCTTCAGATCGTATCTCCGCCCCTCATTACACATTGACCATTGACCATTCAACGTGTGTTTCTGCACTGCCCATTCCTTCCCACCCATTGAACATTAGGTGACAGGGTGTTGTATGATACGCCCGCGCGTGAATTAGGAGGAAGCATGATGACTGCAAATTCTGGCTTTCCCATGTCTCTCGATGTGAAGGGGTACCCTGTGCTTGTCCTCGGGGGGGATGAGGAGGCCGCGGAAAAGACTCAGCGATTGTTGGATGCTGGGGCGAAGGTGACGGTCGTGGCTCCGTCGCTGCACGACGACTTGAAAAAGCTGGCTGCGTCGGGGAAGGTTGTGCATCGGGGGCGACATTTTCGCGATGCCGATTTGGAAAGTGCGATTCTGGTGCTGAACATGGTTCGCGGTGACCGGGACTTTTCTCGAGCGTTGTTTACGAAGGCTCGCGAGAAGAAATGTGTGTTGTGGTCGGTCGATCACCCAGAAGCCTCAACGGCGGCCATGCCGGCGGTGGTGGCTTGCGGCCATTTGCGTGTCGCCATCAGCACCAGCGGAGTCGCCCCGGCCCTATCGGGTTTTATGAAGGAAGATATGGAGAAGATCTTCGGTGAGGAGTTTGCAGCTTTCGTCGAGTGGCTCGGCCAACTTCGCGAGCAGACGAAAGCCACAGAGCCTGATTTCGAAAAGCGCCGGACCCTGTTACGAGAAGCGTTGGACGGGTTCCGCCTGCTGGGCAAGGTTCAGTACCCGAAGGTTTGGTTGGATGAGCGATCGAAGTTGACGGTGTCTCCTGGGGTAAAAGGGCAGGTGTAGGGGTAGGAAGCGTAAAATGTGAGACGTGAAAAGTAAAACGGTACACGAAGAGCGGATAGCAAAGAGAGGAGCGCTATGGTGTTGCTTGAATTCAGTATGTCGCCGCTGGGTAAGGGAGAGAGTGTTGGCAAGTATGTGGCGCGCTCGCTCGACATTATCGATAAGAGTGGCGTGGACTACCGGTTGAATCCGATGGGGACGGTGCTCGAAGGGGAGTGGGATGACGTGTTTGCCGTTGTTAAAAAGTGTTATGAGCGGATGAAGAAAGATTGCGGTCGCATTTCTTGCACGATCAAAGTCGACTATCGGAAAGGCCAGGCGGGCAGATTGCAGAGCAAGGTTGCGAGTGTGGAGAAGAAACTGAAGCGATCAATCAAGCACTAGAAGGGTGCTGAAACTGGTTTGTTTTGTTTGTCTGGTTGATTTGGTTCATCTGGTTAAATAAACAAACTGAATAAAGCTCTGCTTGCGTTGGCAGACTTTTCAGTATCCGCTAAGCATTGTATTAGCCAGAGGTAGCGTCATTTCACTCATTGCTTCGTAAGTTTTTTCAATTTCCATCGGAATGAATTGCTCATGACTCTCTCGTAGCTTTACTGTCGGGGTTCATCTCCCAGAGCGTCTCATCCGTTCTTTCTGCTATCACAATCATTCTTCTTCACTCCGCCAGCCTGTCCAGAGACCTGTCCTCCCGTAATGCCACCATTTAAAATGGTGCGTATAAATAATGAGTTAACTTCTTTGTAAATGCCAGCATTTATTTATCGTATTTATATTATAGTTCGTATTGCAATCCAATAGTGTACCTATGTAGACTTGCGCGCCATCGACGAAGGCTCGCATTAGGAAGAGCGCACTAAGTGCGCATGTGGGGGATTTGGGAGAATCGCAGGTGGGGTGACGAGAGGAATGAGTGACGCATGAGTAGTAGTGTGACGGACGAGATCGAACTCAAGACGCATTCTGATCTTGATCTCTTGCCGAAGGATCGCACGATTCTTGAGCGAGAGATGATGGAGTTCCGTCCATTTGGATTGGACGAGCGGGGACACAGGATCAGAGATCTGAGCGGGATGAGTATCAGGGCTGTTGTCGTCTATCTTGAGACGTCGCTGGCTCGTGAGCGTGGAACCGTAGCCGGGAGTCAGGCAGTCGAAGATCTCTGCCGTCTATTGAATCAGCGCATCAAAGATCCGGTCTATCATGTGACGCCTGATTTCCTAAAGAATGCATGGAACAGCTACACCTGCGAGTTCACATCCTATCTGTATGAGTTCTGCGAGCGCATGTCCGGCGATCCTCGCTTTGCATATCTTGGTGGGATGGAGAAGGCGTCGTCGATCATGCAGGTACTTGCCAGGCCGTTTTCACTGCCACAGATTTACGGGATGTTTCCCTACTTTGGGAATAAGTTCGCGTCCGGTTCACTGGAATTCCGAGTGGTCGAGGTGACGCCAGCCACTGCGACTCTGGCGATGAAATTTTCCGGGCGTGCCCTTCAGCAGTTCGGTCCGTATCGAAGACGGTGCGCGCATCTGATGTGTCAGGCTGCTCAAGGTATTATGGCGGCAGTGCCGGCTCGCGTTCATGGGCTGCCACCGGCCTCTTTGACGGAACTATCCTGTATTGCGAAGGACGATGAATGGTGCCAATGGGTCATCTGTTGGGAAGGAGAGCGACAGGGCTTCTGGCGGCGCAGAGTCTGGCAGATCGTGGCAGGATCGGGAGAGGGCTTGTCGTCACTGACTCAATCAAACCGATTCCGTTTGTGTCAACAGGCCGAAGCTATTCCGTCCAAAGGGGATGCGGAAGGCCGAGAGGGAACAGTCACGCCAATCCATGCAGCGGTCGGCGAGACACAATCGAAACGGCATGCGATCTGGTCGCTCTGCTGCGCACTGGCCGGCCTGGTCTTGGCCATAGGGCTCCGCGTGATGAATCCCTCAACAAGCTCGGGCGATGTCGTGCTTCTCGGATTGGTGCCGATACTTTTCACAAGAATGCTGATCAATCGTCATCTTCGTCTGGAGAGCCAGCGACGCGAGTCGTTGATTCAGGAGCAGATTATGTTCTTGGAGTCGCGGCATGAGGAATTGCGTGAAGCGTATCTGGAGCAGGAGCAGACGCGCGTCGAACTGCGCCGAAAAGTGGCCCAGTTAACGGCCCTCCATCGAACCGGATTGCTGTTTAGCTCAACGCTGGATCGAGAGGCGCTGATGCAGAAGGTGCTGGAGGCCCTCACCATCGATCTGCAGTACGATCGCGCGATGATCTCGTTTTATGACCCGGTTCGCCAGGTTGTCATGGATGCCAGGATGCTCGGCGTTTCGCCTGAGATCCAGGCGTTCGCGCGCGCCCGTGAGATTCCCGTCACCGATCCCATGAGTCCGGAAGGTCTTGTGCTGCTGCAGGGCCAGCCGTTCTTAGTCGAGGATGTGCAGGCGGTGTGGGATCGCATTCATCCATTGAACCGGCAGCTGGCCTTGCTGACGCAGACCAAAGCATGGATCTCTGTTCCATTGAAAATCAAAGACCGGATTTTGGGAAGCCTGACCGTGGATCGTATGCAGACACATAGTCTGACGCAGGACGATCTTGAGTTGATGGTCACGGTCGCTCATCAAGTTGCCATCGGACTGGATAACGCCTCTGCGTATGAACAGATTGAAGATCTCAACGTGGGGCTTGAAGCCAAAGTGCGTGAACGCACGGCTGAGCTGGAGCAGGCAGATTGCTTGCGGTCTCAATTCCTCTCGCATGTTTCGCACGAGCTCAAGACGCCATTAACCTCGATCAAAGGGTTCTTGCAGAACCTGCTCGATGGATTAACGGGGCCGCTCAACGAGAAGCAGCAGCGTTATTTGTCACGGATGCTGGGAAACTCAGACCGTTTGATCCGAATGATCGAGGCCCTATTGGATCGCACGAGGATCCAATCCGGGAGGTTAGATCTCATTCCGGACGAGATCGATCTAGGACAATGTGTATCAGATGCAGTCGAGCAATTGCGCCTGTTGGCTCAAGCTAAACAGCAGACGTTGGAGGCTGCCGTTCCTTCTGACCCGCTGATGGTCTGGGCGGATCGTGATCGTTTATTCCAGATCGTCACGAACTTGGTCCAGAATGCGGTGAAGTTCACGCCGGAGGGCGGCAGCATTATGGTGGCGGTGCGGCAGGAGAGCCAGACGCTCGCCGCGGTCTCTGTGCGCGATACCGGGCCCGGTATTCCACCGGAGTTTCTCGATCAGATATTCGACCCGTTCTTTCGAGTGAAGCAGGTACGGAGCGGAATAAAAGGGCTGGGCTTGGGCCTGTCGATCGTGCGGACGTTGGTGGAGTTGCAAGGTGGGACGATCGCCGCACGGAGTGAGCCGGGGCTGGGCGCGGAACTGTGTTTCACGATTCCATTGCGTCCCACGAAGGCGTCTCCACTTGATCGCGCATCGGCAGACGCGCCTCGTATCCTCGTTGTTGACGCCGATCCGGATATTCGTCAGCTCTTACAGGATCGTTTGCGAGCTAAGGGATATCGTGTCCAGTCGGCAGTTGACGGGATCCGGGGGCTGGAAGCGGTTCAGGCCGAGACGTTCGAAGGCATGATTTTGGATATCGGTATTTCCTCTATGGATGGCCTGTTGGTACTTCAGCAGATTCGAAAATGGGATCAGCAAATTCCAATAGTGATGATCACGGCGTCAGATTCCAAAGAGTTGGCGGTTCGGGCGATCGGTATGGGTGCGCAGGCCTATATGCTGAAGCCATTCGATGTCGATGAACTGCAACGGGTTGCTGATTATTGGTTTCAGCCTTTTGAGCGATCACCATTGGAGCCTGCAGGGGTGTCGAGTACGCATCGGTGAGCGAGATGAGGAGGCGTATGACCATGAGAGCCGGAGGCAGAGGTTGGAAGACTGGATCGGCTTTTCGGACGTGGGTATTGCGGACCTATGTCATAGGGCTTTGTTTGGCATCTTTGCCGGGGTTGGCCTCAGCGCAGGTGCCTCGTATTCAAGGGCAGGGAAGCGCCGCGTCCGCGATGAGCAATGCCTTTGCCGCCCAAGCCGACGACCCTTCGGCGCTGCATTACAACCCGGCAGGGATGACGCAGTTGCAGGGGATTCAATTCATGGCAGGGGCACTCGCGTCGGGTGGATCGACGAATTTCACCAGCCTGACAGGCGTCACAGCTCGTGGTGACCGGAACGGGAGTGTAGCCTGGCCTCCTCCCGGCCATATGTACATCACAGCGAACTTGAAGAGTCTTGGAGTGACGGCGTTGGGAGACCTTTCTGTCGGAATTGGTCTGACTGTCCCCTTTGGCTCGCTGACTCGCTGGCCCTACGAGGGGCCGTTCAGATCAGCCACGACCTTTAGCGCGCTGCCGCTTTTGAATATCAAGCCGACCCTAGCCTACAAGGTCACGGAGAACCTTTCACTCGGTCTGGGTGCGGATATCTATACCTTCAGCGGACTCGTCGGCGAAGGTCAGGTCGAGAAACAGTCTGTCTGGCCAGGGGGGCTTGGAATCCCCGCCGGCTCGAAGGTAGAGCTGTCCGGCAAGGATACCGCGGCCGGTTTCAATGCCAGTCTGTTGTATACGGCATTGCGCAATGACGATGGAAAGCCGTTGGCAAATATCGGGATCGTCTACCGGAGTCAAGCGACCTTGCATCTGAGCGGTGCATTACTGGCGAATGGCGCCAAAGTATCCGATGCCAACGCGACGCTGGTCTTACCGCAAATCATGACGGGAGCGATTGCAATCTGGCCTATTCGAACGAACAAACGTGAATGGAAATTGGAAATGGACGTCGATTATGTGGGATGGAAATCAGTTCGGAATCTCGATGTGACCTTGGGGAATGGGATGACGATCGCACAGCCGCAGAATTGGCGGAGCACCTATGCCATGATGCTGGGAACCGAATACAAGTGGCTGGCGCTCGAATCGCTCCCGAATTGGGAGGTGGCGCTGAGGGGTGGTTATACCAATCAGCAAAATCAAATACCTGATGAAACCTATGACCCAGGGATTCCTTCTTCGGACCTTCACGTCGTGGGGGGAGGGGTCGGATTGTTGTGCAAGGAGCAGGGATCGTTTCTGGGTCTGATGCGATGTGGAGATATCGGTCTAGGCTCGCTGAAGCCCAAAGCGATCGGACTCGACCTTGCGTTTCAAGCAGGTCTCTACGAGGACCGTACGGTCCAGGGCAATCGCAACCCGACCGTCGATGGAATCTACAGAACCACATTGTATCTGGGTAGTGCGACGATTCGAATGGTCTATTAGCAGGACGCTGAAAAAGCCCGCCAGCGTAAGAAGAACGTTATTTGGTTTGTTTGGTCTGTCTCATTTGTTTGGTTAGACCAGATAGACCAGATGAACCAGATAAACAAAACAAACCGGTTTGAGCATCCTGCCAAATGCTTTTCTTCATTCGCCTAGCGCCCCGCAACAGTCAGTGACGCCATCCTCCCACTGATTGATTCGTAAGCTTTTTCAATTTCCAATGGAATGAACTGTTCGGGACTCTCCCGAAACATCACTGTAGGGTTCATCACTGCGTAACGTTCTATATGGAAAAATGGCACGGTAGGATGGAGACTGGAAGGAGAAAGTTCACTTACGCTCGCTCACTCACTCACCACTCCGATTGGGCAGAGAACCGAGAAAGGTCTAGAGAGTGCCTTCATACCTCTAGCACATTCCAATTTCTTGTCAGGCTGATCCTTATCTTCCTTCTTTGCTGCCTCAACTTTCTTCACATCCTCACTAGCAGGCGGCTTCTGGTCAGCCCCCTTTACCACTGGTGGGGATTGGTCTCCTTCCTTGGGCGATTGTTCTGCAGGCAGCGCCGAATGCGTTGCAATCAAGAATGTCCCAAGACTTGCGAAGATCACGAAGCAAAATGAAAGACGTTTAAGCATGGTGAGTCTCTCTAGGGTGGGAGAGAATTTTGCAATAAGAAAAATTGAATGTCAACAGGATCGGAAGGAGAGTGTCAAGCCACAGTAGAAATGTCCTCTTTCTCCCATAGTAGAAATGTCCGGTTTATGTGATGCCCACCGCCGCGTGTCTTCTTCCTTCCGGCAGCAGGCGCTTGCGCCACGGATGCGTGCGTGTCGGCGTGACCGTG
>JANOJM010000012.1:0-2377 GCA_031418735.1 Nitrospiraceae bacterium
GTACCGTTTGGAAAGTTTCGCAACCTCGACGTCCGAACGAATTCGTTCGAGGTCAACTCCAACCTCTCGCCCCGTTGAAACTGCTATGAGCGCACGACCATGCGCATGGGACATATTGAACGTGATTGCGGATTGACCTCGATGCTCCTTCCTCACGAAGGGCTTGCCCGCTTCATTGCGATCCAGCCCTACCGCATCGGGGCCTAGCTCAAGATATCGGCCGAGCACCGCTCTAAGCCCTCCATGCGCCAGTACGAATCGGCGTTGATCTTGTTGGCTGATAAATCGGATCGCCCTCCTACGTTCATCTTCGCTCAACCAGGAGCGGCATTGCTCCACGAAAGACAGGCTCTCGTCGAGCGAGAAGCCCCAGACATGAATGGCCCGATCCTCCATCCCTATCGGTACCGACCAGCCGACAGACGCGATCGACTCAATGGAGGGAAAGGCCACCACCGGCTCACCGACACCAGGATTCATCGATAGTCCCCGATAGCAAAATGCTGAATTTTGTTTAGTTGGTTTGTCTGGTTGATTTGGTTCATCTGGTTACGGAAAGAAAACCGATTGAAAAATCACCGTCCCCAAGGTAAGCTCACGCGCTCTACCACGCGGAGAGGTGCGAGAGTGGCCGAATCGGGCAGTCTCGAAAACTGCTGTCCTGGCAACGGGACCGTGGGTTCGATCCCCACCCTCTCCGCCAAAAACCACGCTCGCGCTGCCTGGGCGAGAGGCAAGTGGCCAGAGGCTAGGGGTGAAGACTTCCGTTCGGAAACACATGGCTCTTTCCTCTAGCCTCGTGCCCCTCACCCCGCGCCTGTGTTCCAATCGATTTAGCCTTTCAACTGCGCTTTTTCCTTCAACGCTCGCCTGAGCTCAACCATCGCAAGCGTGTCGCGCTTACAGTAGGCGAACAACGCTTCCTGGATATTCGCCCGTTCGACCCAATCCGTTTCGACAAAAACCATCCGGTAATACTGACTGGCCGCATGCCCTCCCTCTTTGATCGCCAGATCATCATAGGCCAGTGAGGGGACCATGGCAGGTAGCACAGACTTGATCGAATAGGATCCGCCAAAAGCCGGATGATAGTAATGGTCTCGCACGATCGGGAAGAGATCCCAGAGCCGGCCAACAATGCGCAACAGCGCTTGCCTCAGTGATGGAACTGCAACGGCTAGCTGCTCCAAGATAGACCGTTCGTACGGCGAATAGACGCAGATACTCCCCCTATCCCCCAAAGACTCCAGCAAAGATTCGGCAAGAACTTTCCGTGGATCGCTCACATCCTTGTGCAAAAACTCCTCGTGGCGCAGCTCGCCGCTTGCCTGTTCGATATGGTTCGACCACTGAACAGCCAGGGCTTGATAGGGTCTCGTCTCCGAGAACCGAGGCACCGCCAGCATGACCGTTTCGAAATCGAGGTGATGTACCGGATACTGCACGGCCTTCAACACAGAACCGAGCTTCGCTGACACCCACTCAACATTCTCCTTCACATGGCGCTGCACCGACGACAGCTTCGTACCCTCTGGAATCTCATCGATCGTCGTCACCCCTTGTTGAGCCAACTGAGTGACCACCTGCTTCGATCCCGGCAAGTAATGAATCCACCGCGCGGGTTTGTCTTTGGTGCAATGTTCCCAGAAGGGACAATCGTAGGGTGTATGGCAATGCCGATCCGGCTCGATGTCAGGAGCTTGCGTCTGGAGCAACATGCGACTCATCGTGGCCAACCGCTCGGGCACTGCAGCCCGTCGTTGAGCCACCGCCTCGGACAGATCCTGAATCGTAAATAACTCTGTCAGATCGATCGCTCCCTCTCGATACAGATATCCGGTATTGATATGCATGAGACCGACAGAGACAAGCGTCAGCCCTGCGCCCAGTATTACTTCGCTTTGAACGGCGAGATCTTCGAGATGCACGTCCTTGACCTTTGTCGAAGACTTGACCTCGATCAAACGCCAGCCACAGGACTGACCCTCCGCGGTCAGGACACGCTCCAACACATCCGCGCGAATCAGCACCCCGCCGTATAAAAATGCCGCTTCGAAAATTGCCGGCACCATGAGGTCCTGGACCAGTTCAGCCGTCTGCGCAAGAGCGGCTTCTGTCTGGCGATACCCCGCTGCCACCAATACCCCGCCTGAGAAGCGACTCCGGGCCAACTCCCCGACTTCCGTTCCCATATCGAACATCGCCTGAGTCGCCGCATCCGGCTTGGTCGCAAGAAAGGGTTGATGGACTTCAAGATACAGACGTTTGTGGCATTGCAAGCCGGACAGGAATTTTGACTTTGACAGGCGCGGAGCCTTCGGAAACGGAACGGATGAGAGATCGCCGAGTTCAGTCATGGTGAGACGACACTAATCGG
>JANOJM010000013.1:0-1609 GCA_031418735.1 Nitrospiraceae bacterium
GGAGGGCGTAGAACTGTGGGTCGCGAACGTGGATGAGAAATATCCGCATAGGATCAGCCTAACACGAATGCCATGGCAGAAATAGGGAAATAACTTAGCTCACGGGAGAGAGGAGCAAACAGGCGAGACAAACCCAGTCTGGCTGGTCTATTCGGTCTGTCTCGTCTGTTTGGTTGAACGAAACTAACCAGATAAACCAGATAGACCAGAAAAACTAGACAGACCGGGTTTGTCCCGCCTGTTTGCTCTGCTCTCCTGGCAGCCAAGTTATTTCCCTTCTTCTGCCAGGTTATTCATGTTAGGCTGATCCCATGCTGGTATTTCTCATCCACGTTCGCGACCCACAGTTCTACGCACTTCCGGCTAAAACACGAGCAAAAAACGGCCGTATCCGGGTCATGGGCTTTCCGCCCATCGGCATCATGTCCCTCTCGTCGGTCCTCAAGCAGGCCGGCCACGAATGTGTGATGTTCGATCAGGCGAACCCCGATACGCCGAACGAAGTGATTCTCGAGGAAATCAACCGGCAACAGCCGGCGTTGATTGGCCTCAGTTTCCTCAGTACCACCAGCTATCCCTACGCGAAGATCCTGGCCCGTCAGATTCGCGCCGCCAACTCGAAGGTCAAACTGGCTTTTGGTGGCGTCTTTGCGAGTTTGAACGCCGCATTGGTCAAACTGCAGTGTCCTGAAGTGGATTTCATCTGCAAGGGAGACGGTGAGCAATTGCTCCTCGATCTGCTCGAACGGATCGATGACCCAGCCGATGTCGCGGGGCTGACCTGGGCCAAGGACGGCCATGTCGTCCAGAACTCCGGCCGGCCGATGGAGCGCCATCTCGATCAGTGGCCCTTCCCGGATCGCGAAGGTCTTCCGCTCGACTTTATCGAGTCGATGCCGCTCGATGTGCCGGCTGTGCTCTCGATGGAGCGATTCACGACGATGCAAACGTCGCGAGGCTGCCCCTGGCCCTGCGTGTTCTGCGACATCCCGATCTTCAATGAAGGCAAGTGGCGCGCGCGGAGCGCCGCGCATGTGGTGAAGGAACTCAAGTACCTCGAAGAATGCGGCTATGGGTCCGTCTATTTCGTCGACGACCATTTTCTGCTGCAACCCAAGCGGATCGAGGCAATTTGCCAAGGTGTGATGGACGAGAAGCTCACGATTCAATGGGGTATCGAAGGGCGTGTCGACTCGGTGGCCCAGCATTTGTTTCCCGCCATGGCCAAGGCCCATTGCCGGACGGTGATGTTCGGGATTGAAAGCGGAAGTCAGAAGATTTTGGATCGCCTCAAGAAAGAACAGACGTTGGAAGAAGTGGCTACCGCCGTCAAGAATGCCAAACAGGCCGGCATCGAGATCGTGCACGGATTCTTCACCGTGGGCAACCCCGATGAGACGGTCGAAGATATGAACGCCACGTTCGACCTGGCCTCCAAGTTGCCGCTCGACACATTCGGCTTCAATCGACTCTGTGTCTATCGGGGAACTCCGCTCTGGCAGGAATATGTGAAGCGCGGGTTAGTCAGCGAAACCGCCGATTGGTACAAGTATTTCAAATGTTCCACGATCGATCCGACCTGCTTGCCAGGAGAAGTGATCAATGAGGT
>JANOJM010000014.1:0-6576 GCA_031418735.1 Nitrospiraceae bacterium
TGACGTCGCCAAGCTTACGCCGAGCGACCACCATCAGATCGTCGATGAGTGCTATTACTGTAAACTCTGCTACAACCACTGTCCCTATACGCCGCCGCATCAGTATGCCCTCGATTTTCCCCGCTTGATGATCGCGTGGAAGAAACATTTGGCCACAACACGCGGCGTGAGCTGGCGGGATCGGTTGTTGATTAAGACGGATATGATCGGCGCCCTCGGAAGCCTCCTGGCTCCTCTTGCCAACTGGACCCTGAGTCTCCGGTTTTTTCGTGGGGTGATCGAATCCTGGATCGGTGTGCATCGGGATCGGCAGGTCTTGCGATTTTCCTCCGAGACGTTTATCCATTGGTGGCAGCGCCGGGGAAAGTCGCAGATTCCGCCATCCGCGCCACGAAAGGTCGCATTTTTTGGCAGCTGCATGGTCACGTATCAAGCGACGGATATCGGCAAAGCGACGATCCAAGTCCTCGAAAAGAACGGTGTGCATGTCGTGTTTCCCGAACAGCGTTGCTGCGGCATGCCCTCGTTCGATATCGGCGATGCGGCGGCGATTCAGCAGGCCGCCTTGGCCAATGTCGCATCATTTTTACCCTGGGTGGAGAAGGGCTACGACATTGTCGCGCCGGTGCCGAGTTGCAGCCTGATGTGGAAACGGGAATATCCCGAGATCGTCGGGGGCGACGACGTGCGGCGTGTGGCGGAACGGACATTCGATGTCAGCGAATATCTCATGAAGTTGAAACGTGAAGGCGTCTTGGCTATGGACTTTCAGCGGAAGCCTGGCCGAGTGGCCTATCAGGTGCCCTGCCATCTGCGGGACCAAAACATCGGATTCAAATCCAAGGAACTCATGGAGTGCGCCGGCGCGCAGGTTGAGGTGATCGAAAAGTGTTCCGGTCACGATGGCTCATGGTCCGCCAAGACGGAGTTCTTCCCCCTTTCGATGTTGATCGCGCAGAAGGCCGTTCGAGCGATTGAGCAGGCTCCGGCGGACCTCCTCGCGACCGATTGCCCGTTGGCGGGGTTGCAGCTGGATCAAGCCGGCGCCATGGCCCATGCCGGCGGCAGGCCGGCGCAGCACCCGATTCAAATTGTGCGTGACGCCTATGGATTGGGGGCCTAAAAGGTGAGGGGTAAAGGGGATAAGGGGTAAAGGGTGAAACGTTAGACGTGAAACGCAAGGAGCGGCACGTTCGGGAAGTGCGAAAGAAAGACGATGAAGCAACTGATACAGACTGATCTGTTGTCGATAGCTGACTATGAGCGCCAGCGGGAGCAGTTCCGCTCGAAGATCATTGCGCTCAAACAGCGGCGCCGGATTTCCGTCGGGCCGTTGGTTACGCTCATCTTTGAAAATCGTGAGACGCTGCGGTTTCAGACCCAGGAGATGATCCGGGTCGAGTATATTCTTGAACCTCGCAAAATCCAGGACGAATTGGACGTCTACAATGCCCTCATGCCGGAATCCGGTGAGTTGAGCGCCACGTTGCTGATCGAAATTACAGAGCAGGAGCGGATGAAAGAATGGCTCGATGTGTTCATGGGGCTCGATCATGGCGAAACCGTCGCGATCCGCGCTGGAAATGAACAGGTGTTCGGGGAGTTCGAAGGCGGCCACAGTCATGAAACCAAAATCAGCGCGGTGCATTTCGTCCGATTCCGGCCGACCGCGTCGATGACCGCCGCATTTGCCGACTTACGCCAGTCGGTCACGTTGACGGTGCACCATCGCGAGTACCATGCTGAAACGCCTGTGCCTGGGAGTATGCGCGAGGAATGGCTCTCTGACTTGGGCAAGTAAATGTTGAATGTTTAGTGTTGAATGTTGAATTGGAGTGCGGGGAAAATAAAGGCAACGGACGTTCCGTACATTCAACATTAAACATTGGGTTCATATGCCTACCGTTCTCCTCACAAAACGAATCGAATTTGCCGCTGCCCATCGGTATTACAAGCCTGAATGGGATGAGGCCAAGAACCGCGCAGTATTTGGCCTCTGCTACAACCCGCCGGCCCACGGACATAACTACATGGTCGAGGTGACGGTCTTAGGCGAGGTGGACCCGAAGACCGGTATGGTCGTGAATCTCTTCGATTTGAAGCGCATCTTGCTCAACGTGCTCGAAGAATTTGACCATAAGAATTTGAACTTGGATATGCCCTATTTCAAAAACAGGATTCCTACATCGGAAAACCTGGCACGTGTTCTCTGGGACAAGCTGGATCAGCAAAAAGCCATCGGTACGCTCCACGCGATTCGGCTATATGAGGATGAAGATCTCTATGCCGAGATGACGGCGGCAGCGGGGCTTGACGTCGCCAGCATCACGCGCCGTTACTCGTTCATGGGTCTACAAGAAAGCAATCAAGGCCACGAATGGGACTGCTTCGTCACGGTCCATGGCGCCGTCGATCCCGTGACCGGTATGGTGACGGATATCGGCGCGCTGGATCGCGTGGCGCAAGAGAAAATCGTGAAGGCGTTGGACCGTCAGGATTTGCGCCATGTCCTCGGCGCTGAGCATGTCACGGGCGGGCAACTTGCCGAATGGATTTGGAAGTCGCTCGTGTCCTGTATCCCGTCGGGTCAACTCGCCAACGTTCGATTAATCCAGTCTCGCGATCTCTCATTCGATTATTCCGGTTGATCGGTCGGAAATCGTCCTTTCGGAGAGGCGATGAGGAAAAGCCAGCTTGCATGTGCCGTGCTCATGGCTTGTCTCTCGTGGACATCGGTGGCCTGGTCCGTGGAGGAAGAGGAAGTGGAAGTGGTCGAGATGGCTATCAAGAACGCTGCCATGGCAGCGTCGACCTTCTTCGAAACCAGAAATAAGCAAGCAGTGTTGAAGCTGTACAGCAAGGACTATGTCGGTATTCAGGATGGTGAGACGGAGACGCGTGATTCCATTGAAAAGTGGCTGTCGGACTATGACGCTGAACTCAACAAGGGAAGCACCCTGCGATTTATCAGTGCCCTGTCGAACCTGGGTGTCCGAGTGCCTGGAGCCACGGCCTGGGCAACCTACAACTATGTCTTTCAGTCGATCAGGAAAGGCGAACTCGAAGGGCAGGACTCAGGGCAATGCACCACGATCCTGCGCAAGGAAGGCTCCGCTTGGCTCATTCAGCATGAGCATTGCTCCAAGACGCGCCTGACGAAATAGCACCCTGCCTCTGAGCCGGTGGCCTGAGTCCTCTCGCTCCCGTGCCTCCGGAGCGACCCTCACGGGCTCAGCCGGGTGGAAGCCTTCGGGAATTCCTTCGCAGAAACCTATTCAGTAAGTCCCCCTGTTTTCTTTAGCGGGCAGCCTGGTTGAGCCTCACAGTGCGCGCGTCGAACGATACACATGCTCCCTCCAAGCCCGCTCGTTTCTCTCTAGGGATGGGGGCTGAATGATCTTCTCTTGCGCGCAGCTTTCTCACCCGCCCACCCACTGGCACGCCGAGACGTGCCATTAGCCCGAGCGAGGGCCCTCTGATTCCTCGATTTCCCCAGAAGGAGTAGGCAGATTGTTTTTCACTGCGCGCATCGAGCGACCACCGCTTTACCGTGGGGGCTCTGCGAGCAAGAAGAACGGTCTGCCTGCTCCTTCACATCCTTTTTTCTATTTCAGCAGATGATCCGAAATCAGCGCTGCGAGTTCGGCTGGTTCTACCACCCCTTCGCGGGTGAGGAGCAGCTTGCCATTGGAGAAGAAATGCGTCGTGGGGTAAGTTTCGAAGGTGTGGCTTTTCTTAATCTCGCGGCAGCGGCCTGGTACATGCATCTTGGCCTTGCCGATTTTCACGTCGGGAAATTTGGCGGCGGTCTCTACCAGTATCGGGTCGTAGGCCATGCAGGGTTCGCAGGTGGCTAGGCCGTAGGCGACAATCGATGCAGGCGCACCGGTGAACTCTTTGTAGTTTTCGTCTCTGACGTCTTCGACAATCCCACTCATACAGTCATAAAGTCGTAAAATCAAAAGCCCGAAAGTCGGAACGCCTTCGACTTGAAGACATTCGACTTTCGGACGTTCTGACTGAAATTAGCTCAGCTTCGCGAGCGCTGCGAGGATTTCTTTGTCTTCCCGCGCGACCTTGATCTCTTGGACCTTCGCGTAGGCCACCTTGCCGTTCTTGTCGACGATGACGGTGGCGCGCTTCGAGCAGTTCAACGGCTCGAAGTAGAGACCATAGCCCTTCGCCGTGGTCCGATGCACGTCCGACAGCAGACGATGCTTGAGGTCCATCGAATCTGCCCAAGCCTTGTGCGAGAAGAAGCTGTCGCAGCTGATGCCGAACAGTTCTGCGTTTGCTGATTGGAACTTGGGGAAGTCGTCGGTCAGGCACTTGTTCTCGCCTTGACAGACGGGGCTCCAGTCCAGCGGATAGAAGCAGAGTACGACATTTTTCTTACCCTTATAGTCGCTCAGTTTCACGTCCTTCTGGTCCTGGTCTTTCAAATTAAAATCCGGTGCGGTATCGCCCACCTTGATTTCTGCTGCTACGTCGCTCATCTCTGTACCTCCTTCACTGGGTTTAATCCGGCCTCTGACACTATCAGCTGCAATTTTGTACCGTGTGGCTTGGAATATTGTCAACGGGTCTGTTGGCTTAAGACGGGTCTATCGGGTCCATAAGTACATGAGAAGACTTGAAAACTACTTAACTTGTCGAATTTCTCGAAAACCGAGCATGCGTCCGGCTGGCGCCACGGTGCGGTGATTGGCAATTGTCACGTCCTGACCTAGGCCTAGGCTGATCTGGCTTCCAACTTTTGGTGACTGTCCGGTCCTCGTCAATTCGTCTGCTGTGTCTCTGAGCATATCGCGCACAGGCTGGTCCGGGAGACCAGCGGGAAGAAACATTTCGATCTCATCCACACCGAACTTGCTGAGGCCGAGGGTGTAACACCAGGTCCGGCGGTTCTGTTCATCGTCGCCCCGTACGATTGGGATGTGATCGCCGACGATAAAGCGGGTGAGAGGACGATCCTGCCAATCCGACGGGTTGACGTACTGGTTGGTGGTGATGTCATAAGCCGTGCCTTGCGTGAGGAGTGTGAGGCCCCGCGCGAGTCGAGCGGCAAAGAGGATGCTGTCCGGCATATCGCGCGGGGGCATCAGGGATGGCGCGACGGCGCCGACATGCTCATGTTCCCACGCAAGCTGCGCTTTCAGGCCTTCGATATGAGAGGCTGGGAGCGGGATCACGATGTGAGCCGTCCAGGGCCCATGGGTGGCATGCCAGGATTCCGTTTCCTGTTCGCCGGTGCGCAGCACCAACGGCCCGCCGTATTCGAGGTCATACCAGGTCTTGAGTTCATCAGGGCCCGGCCCGGCCCCCCGATAACCGACGAAGTAGAGCGGGGGACGACGGGCGGAAGGTTTGGGGGTTTTCTTCCTGATTCTCATCGCTGCAAGGAAGCTATTTGCTGGCCTTCTTGGCCCTGCGGCGGTCATCCGAGTTGAGGATCCGTTTGCGAATACGCAGACTCTTGGGCGTCACCTCGATCAGTTCATCCGGGCCGATATATTCAAGCGCGAGCTCCAACCCCATTTCCCGTGGCGGCGTGAGGACCAAGGCCTCATCGGTACCCGACGCCCGCATGTTGGACAGCTGCTTTTCTTTACAGACGTTCACGTCCATGTCTTCGTCTCGGCTGTTTTCGCCGACAACCATCCCGCGATAGACATCCACGACAGGGCCGATGAACATGGTACCCCGCTCCTGGGTCATGAAGATGGCATAGCCGGTGCTGACTCCATCTTCGTACGCGACGAGCGACCCGTGTGTCGCCACCGTGAGGTCGCGCTGCTCCACCGGTTCGTACGCGACGAAGACATGGTGCATGATGATGGTGCCGCGCGTTTTAGCGACCAAGAGGTTCTTGAGTCCCATAATGCCGCGGGTGGGGATATGGTACTCCAGATGCATTTCACTCGGTCCGGCGTCGGAATGGATGAGCCGCATATGGCGCAGCTCGCCGCGGCGCTTGCCGAGCTCTTCAATCACGGCGCCTTGATAGGTTTCCGGAACCTGGATAGTCAGCTCTTCATAGGGTTCGAGGACCTTCTCCCCATCCCGGTGGACAATGACTTCCGGTTGCGAGACTTGCAGCTCGTATCCTTCCCGGCGCATTTGTTCGATCAAGACGCCGAGATGCAGCTCGCCTCGGCCTGCCACGAGGAACTTATCCGCACTATCCGTCTCTTGCGCGCGTAACGACACGTTGGTCTCGAGTTCTTTGAAGAGTCGATCGCGCAAATGCCGCGAGGTCAAGTACTTGCCTTCTCGTCCGGCGAAGGGGCTATTGTTCACGGAGAAGGTCATTTGGACGGTTGGCTCGTCGACCGTGACACGGGTCAGTGCGACCGGATGCTCTGCGTCGGCGATCGTATCGCCGATGCTCACTTCGTCCAGGCCTGCCACCGCAACGATTTCTCCTGCCTCCGCGCGTTCGATATCCGTCCGTTCAAGTCCTGAATAGACTGCGAGGTCCGACACTTTTCCAGCGAACTGCGCGCCATCCTTTCCGATGACGACCACATTCTGTCGGCGGGCGATCGAACCTGATTGGATTTTCCCCACTCCCAT
>JANOJM010000015.1:0-4648 GCA_031418735.1 Nitrospiraceae bacterium
ACGAGCGTTGCCGGAATGGTCCTCGCGACGATGTGACAAAAGATGCAGTCACTCATGAGGTAGGCCCTTTTCTCAAGCCAGACTTACCGAACCTGGTTGCCAGTTCCTGATAGATCTCTTGCGGCGTGATGTTGTGGTATCCCAACGCCACCACGGTATGGAACAACAGATCCGCCGTTTCATACACAATCTCGTCTTTCTTCCCGCCCTTGCCAGCAATTGCGACCTCTCCGGCTTCTTCCACCACTTTCTTGAGGATTCGATCAACCCCGCCTTCCAGAAGTTTGGAGGTATAGGACTCGCTCGACGGCTGACGCTTCCGTTCTTGAATTGTCTGATAGAGCCGTTCGAGAATCCCCCCCCAGGACTCGGATGTCGTCGTCTCAGGCGAGTCCAAACGAGAAAAGAAGCAGGCCCGCTCTCCCGTGTGACAGGTCGGGCCGACCGGCTCGACCTTCACAAGAAGGGCATCGCCGTCACAGTCGAGAAACAGGTCTTTCAGTTGCAGCTTGTGGCCGGAGGTCTCACCCTTTTCCCATAACGTCTGGCGCGACCGGCTCCAGAAATGCACCGACTTCGTCTCAATGGTTTTTTGCAGTGCCTCCTGGTTCATAAAGGCCACCATCAGGACGGTGCCATCCCGCCAATCCTGCACAACCGCCGGAATCAGCCCCTGCGCATCAAACTTCAATCGCCCCGTATCCATTATCGAACTGCCACTCCCTTCTGACGAAGATAGGCTTTCGCCTCCTGAATCGTGTGAGTCCGGAAATGAAAAATGGACGCGGCCAGCACCGCATCGGCCTTGCCCTTGACGAATCCGTCATAGAGATGGTCCAAATTCCCTACACCGCCTGACGCTATCACCGGAATCGACACAGCCTCTGACACGGTAGCAGTCAATGAGAGATCGTACCCATGCTGATGCCCATCTTGATCCATGCTCGTGAGCAAAATCTCACCCGCCCCATACTGCCCCATCATCTTGGCCCATTCAACGACATCGAGACCGGTGGACTTGCGACCGCCGTGCGTGAACACGTCCCACCCTGTTGCCGGGGCGGGACGACACTTGGCGTCGATGGCCACAACGATACATTGCGTCCCGAATCGCTCCGCCGCTTCCTTCACAAATTCAGGCCGTTGGACTGCTGCCGTATTGATGCTCACCTTATCCGCCCCCGCGTTCAAGAGAGTCCGGATGTCCTCAATCGTTCTGACTCCTCCGCCGACAGTCAGTGGCATAAACACCCGCGACGCCGTCCGCTCGACCACATCGAGCGTCGTCTTGCGGTTCTCATGAGAGGCCGTAATGTCCAGGAAACAGAGCTCGTCGGCTCCTTCGCGATCGTAGATGATCGCCGCTTCGACCGGATCTCCCGCATCGCGAAAGTTCACATAGCTCACCCCTTTGACGACACGGCCGTCTTTGACATCGAGGCAGGGAATAATGCGTTTGGTCAACATATTCGCTCGCTCAGCTCGCTCATGGCCAGAGGCACGAGGCTAGCGGCAAGAGGCCCACCCGTTCGAGACATTTTCGCTCATTGCCTCTCGCCCCTCGCCCCTCGCCCCTCGCCCAGTGCTGCCAGAGCAGCCCGATAGTCTAGTTTGCCGTCGTACAATGCTTTCCCCACAATCGCACCTTCAACTCTAGGGCCAAGTGCCTGCACCGCCCGCAGATCCTCGACCCGGGAAATACCGCCGGAGGCGATCACGGGGAAGGATGACAATTCCACCACCTCCCGCAACGCCACTAGATTCGGCCCACTCAACATACCATCGCGGGCAATATCCGTATAGATCACGGCGCCCAGGGCATACCCTGCCAGCTCCTTGAGCAGATCTGTCGCTTTCGTCTCCGAAACAGAGGTCCAACCCTTGACCGCCACCTTCCCGTCTCGCGCATCCAGTCCCAACAAAATCCGGCGAGGAAATTCCTGACAGGCTTTTTCCAAGAAAGACCGATCGGTCAATGCCGCAGTGCCAAGTACGACCCTGCTCACGCCCGCCCCAAGGTAGCGCCGCACCGTCTCGATCGACCGGATCCCTCCCCCAACCTGAATCTTTAGACTCACGGTGCGAATGATCGTCTCAATCTGAGGAAGATTACGCGGCTCTCCTTCCACAGCCCCATTCAAGTCCACCACATGGATCAGCGTCGCGCCACCTTGCTGCCATTGCCTCGCGACCGCCGGCACATCGTCAGAATAGACCGTTTCAGCCGCCATGTCGCCCTGACGCAACCGCACACAACGGCCATCTTTTAAATCAATCGCGGGAATTACGAGCATACAAAGAACCGTTCTCTACTCAGTGTTCTACGGCCGTTCCAAACGGAAACTCGTGGAGCATATGTTCAACTCCATACGCCGCCAGCTCTTCCGCTGTGACGAACATCCCCCTACGTTGGATAAATCCCATCACGTCTTCATTCATTGGCCGCTGCTTCTCGTAGTAATTCCCTTCCCACAGGACTTGCCCGTCAGCGGCAATGAGTTTGGCTTCAAAACCCACTGTTGCCGCAGGGCTGGCGCCGAAGCGGCCTCCGACTCGTTCCTGGTATACCAACACTTGCCCTACCAGGGAGGCATCCGCCTTAAGCCGTTTTGCCACCATCGTCGCTGGTGACTGACCGGCGGAACGTTGCGACGGCGCCTGAGAGGCTAGCGCTATCGCTGCCTCACCAGGCGAAAGCACGGTTATACCCTGCCTCGCCTTCAACCGGCTCCATAGTAACTGCGTAACGATGTCCCCGGCGCCGGCTGGCACAGTGACTGTTTGCCTGAGAGGCTGTTGGAAATCCGGTGGCACGGCAATCGCTATATCGGATCTGCTAACCTCCGGTGGTACCGAGAAGGTTTGACCGGCGACATCCCTCACCTGTGGCGTCTCGAGCGTCGTGAACGGCACCAACGCCAAGATACGAATCTGATAGCGCGGCAATTCCGCTGACGATTTTGTGGTCACTTTCGACCCGCTGCAGCCGACTAGGGCCAGCACAAGAACCATCAGCACGAGTGCATACGTCGTCAGCCCTACGGCGGAGATTCGCTTGTTTCGCATATTCATCACCTTACCCCTCACGCCTCACCCCTGACGGCTACGCATGCCAGGATCCAAAGTTCTTAATGAGTTGCAACCCGACCGCCTGACTCTTTTCGGGATGGAATTGGCAGGCCACCACATTGTCCCGCCAGACACTCGACACAAACGTCGTCCCGTAATCCGTTGTGGTTGCCGCAACAGCCTTGTCAGAGGGATCAACATAAAAAGAATGCACAAAGTACCAATGGTCTCCTGTCGTGATCCCCTCGAACAATGGGCAGGGCCGCTGAATGTTGACCTGATTCCAGCCCATGTGAGGAACTTTGAGCGCCGGATCGACCTCAAATCGCCTGACCCTTCCAGGGATAATGCCAAGCCCCTTGTGGATCCCAAACTCCTCACTTTCTTCAAACAGTAATTGAAGCCCCAAACAGATTCCCAGAAATGGTTTTCCCGATTGAATTGTTGCGCGAATCGGCTCCGCTAGCCCATAGCGCTCGACGTTGGCCATGCAATCGCCAAAGGCGCCGACGCCGGGCAACACCACATGGCTCGCATTCCCGATCACGCTCGGATCACGCGTCACCACCGCCTGATGCCCCACCGCCTCAAAGGCCTTGGAGACGCTGCGGAGATTGCCCATGCCGTAATCGATAATGGCGATCATATCCGCTCCACGGAGGCGAGAGGCTAGTGGCTAGTGGGAAAACTTTTGTTCTACTCATGCCTCTTGCCCTAGCC
Organism: Nitrospiraceae bacterium; assembly: GCA_031418735.1. GTDB lineage: Bacteria > Nitrospirota > Nitrospiria > Nitrospirales > Nitrospiraceae > Palsa-1315. Next base: position 3,790 of record JANOJM010000015.1, read on the forward strand.
TAGCCGTAAGGCCGTAACAATACCGCAACCAGAACGATCCTGCCACTCATCAGTGCACAAATTAAGAAGGGGGACAAGCTACTCATATGGCCTGTCCCCCTTGAGCCCTTCTGCTTTGCTAATTAGACGCCAGCTACAATATTCCCTTCGTCGAGAGCACCTTCCCCGCCAATCTTTCTTCTAACATCGTCGCCTGATCGAGGGCTTTGGCCAGCGCCTTGAAGATCGCCTCCATGATGTGGTGCGGGTTGCGGCCATACATCAAATTCACATGCAAATTGAGCCCGCCGTGGGTGATGAAGGCTTGGAAGAAGTCTTCGAACAGACCCAGGTCGAAAGCTTTGATCTTCCGGTCCGGCAATGCCACGTTGTAGACGAGATAGGGCCTACCGCTAAGATCTACTGTGACTTGCGCCAATGTTTCATCGAGCGGGGCCGACGCGAATCCGAACCGCTTGATCCCGGCCTTTTCGCCTAAGGCCTGATGCAATGCCTTGCCCATGACGATACCGACGTCTTCCACCGTATGGTGTTCGTCGATGTCGATGTCGCCTTTGGCCTTGACCGTCAAATCGAAGAACCCATGCTTAGACAACAACTCAAGCATGTGGTCGAAAAACCGGATACCGGTGTCGATCTTTCCCTGCCCGCTGCCGTCCAGCGTCCATTCGACATGAATATCCGTTTCCTTGGTCGCACGATGAATCGATGCCTGCCGAGGTGCCGATCCGTTTTTCTTCATGAGAACCTGCTCTGGGCTGACTTGGCATGCGCGTCGAACCCTTCGATATGGGCCAACCGAACGATATGATCTTTCACCTTGCTCAACTCCTCGCGCGTATAGTGCACGATGTTGCTC
>JANOJM010000016.1:0-13928 GCA_031418735.1 Nitrospiraceae bacterium
TATGTTCTATCGAAAGAAGATGCGTTCAAGGTCATTCCAGAAGGCAAAAACCATAACGCCCACTAATAACACGAGACCGGCCTGTTGTGCGAGTTCTCTCTGGCGTTCGCCGAGTGGTTTACGGAGGATGCCCTCGATTAGGAAAAACAGCAGATGGCCGCCATCGAGAATGGGTATGGGGAGCAAGTTGAGGACGCCCAGATTGATGCTCAGAATGGCGATGAGATAGATCACATTTGAGGCACCCTGCGAAGCGGCTTCACCGGATATATTGGCGATCGTCAGCGGGCCGCCGATATTTTTGCTGGAGATGTCTCCCACGATCATCTTGTAGAGGCCTACCACGGTCAGCTCGGTCAAGCCCCATGTGGCTCTCAATCCGTCATAGAGCGCCAGCAGAGGGGTGTTGGAGCGGATAATCGAACGGCCGCCGGGCCCTGCGATGCCGATCTTGCCGACTTCGACCGACTGGCCGTTGACCGTCGTTTTCTCAGCAGAGGGCGTTACGGTTAGAGAAACTCGGTGCCCTTCCCGCAAGACCTCTACTTGTAGTTGGTGGTTGGGACTTTCTTTCACGATACCGGTCATCTGGGACCAGGTATGGATCGTCTGGTCTTGAATCTTGACCACATGGTCACCGGCTTGGAGCCCGGCTTTTTCCGCCGGAGAGTTTGGCGTGACTGATGTGACGAGGGGCGGTGTATCTTCGACGCCCAGGTAGTATCCAGGCTCTTGCGCAGCGGCCTGTGGTCCTGGTGCGGTGGTAGGAGTGACCGTCAGCGTTTTGACCTGTTCGCCTCGTTTGATCTCGAGCGTCAGAGCCTGCCCTTTGCTCTTCGCCACAGCATCGAAGAGTTCTGTTCTGGTAGAAATGTCTTGTCCGTTGACTCGGCTGACACGATCTCCAATTTGGATGCCTGCAGTGTCGGCCGGAGAGCCGGGAACCATCGCTTCGATATCGGGGGTGAGATCCTGGAACGTCGGGACAGGAAGCGGCGCTCCCGTCGCGAGCCATCCGGCAAAAATGAAATAAGCCAGAATAAAGTTAAATCCAGGTCCCGCGGCAACGATCAGGACTTTGCCCCACAATCCTTTGTGGGCAAACGACCGTGCACGATCCTCCTGTGTCGTCGCTTCGGTGTCATCTTCGCCGTACAGTTTTACGTAGCCACCGAGCGGAATGGCTGAGAGGAGATATTCCGTTTCGCCCATTTTCCGGCCGAAGATCTTCGGTCCGAATCCAAGGGAAAACTTGAGAACCTTGACGCCAACCCAGCGAGCAGCCAAGAAATGCCCGAGTTCATGGAACGCGACTAATATGCCCAGAACGACCAGGAACCACCATGTCTTCTGCAAGAGCAACCAGACGGTATCGGGGGACCAGGTAATTGCCATGAACAAGATGTGTGCTCCTTCGTGTAGACCTAGCGTGCTAATGCGACTACCAACGATTCAGCCTTTTCTCGGGCCCAGCGATCCGCTTCCAGCGCGTCTTCCAACGTTTCGACGTCTTTGGTAGTGTGGACGTCCATTGTGCTGCGAATGATTTCCACAATGTCAGTGAACCGGATACCTCCGTTCAGGAATGCTTCGACCGCGATTTCATTTGCGGCATTCATCGTGGCCGGCATCGTGCCGCCGATCCGCAGGGATTCATAGCCAAGACCCAAGCAGGGGAACCGGTCGTGATCGGGCTTGCAAAACGTCAACTTCGCGATTTCCGTCAGATCCAGCGAAGGCAGATCCAGCGGCATGCGCCCTGGATATCGCATTGCATAGGAAATAGGTGTTCTCATATCCGGCAATCCCAATTGTGCGATCATCGATCGATCCTGATATTCTACCAGAGAATGAATGATGCTTTCCCGATGGATCATGACCTCGATTTGAGACTCCGGGATGTCGAAGAGCCAGCGAGCTTCGACAACCTCGAGTCCTTTGTTCATGAGAGTGGCAGAGTCGATCGTGATTTTGGCGCCCATTTTCCAATTGGGATGTTGGAGTGCCCGTTCTGGTGTGACGTCCTGCAATTCTTCCGAGCTCAGATTCCAGAGGGCTCCTCCGGATGCCGTCAAGATCAGACGGCGGACATCCTCTTTGCGATGACCTTCTAACGATTGGAAGATCGCACTGTGTTCGCTGTCGACCGGGAAGATCCGAACGCCATGCCGGCGCGCCTCGTCCTGCATCAGTTTTCCCGCCATGACCATCGGTTCTTTGTTGGCCAAGGCAATTTGCTTTCCGCTTCGGATCGCCGCAAGGGTAGGCACGAGACCGGCGCCACCGACGATGGCGGAGATGACGAGCTCGGCTTCTGGCGCAGAGGCAACTTGAATCAAGCCTTCTTGGCCGGCCAAAATTTCGACAGGCAGTCCCTCACAGCGTTGCCGGAGCCTGGCGGCAGCGGAGGCATCCGATAGGGCCACGAGGCGGGGTTTGAATCGGCGGATCTGGCCCTCGAGTTTTTCATCATTGCTGCCGGCAGTCAGTCCTGCCACACGAAATTCTTCTGGGAACCGGTCCACGAGATCTAAGGTGTTGGTGCCGATCGACCCGGTCGATCCAAGAATGACAATTGTTTTCATTGGGGGCTTTTTCACTCCATGACTCATAGCCGGCTTACCAGCGTTATATAGTAGTAGAAGACAGGGGTGGCGAACAAGAGACTATCCAGACGGTCGAGCATACCCCCGTGCCCCGGCAGTATCCCGCCGGAATCCTTCATGCCGACCGTGCGTTTCATTGCCGATTCGGCCAGGTCACCCCAGAGACCTGCGATGGTCAGCAGGGCAGCCAAAATCAGACAATCGAGACCGGACAACTCAGGAAGAAACCACCAACGCGCTAGGTACCCGGCAATTATGGCAGCAATTAAACCTCCCACCAAGCCCTCGACGGTTTTTTTGGGACTGATCGTGGGAGCCAAGCGATGTCGTCCATATAGTGTACCGACATAATAGGCGCCGGTATCCGATGCCCAGGTTACCAGCAGGAGAAAGAAAATCAGCCATTCACCCTGAGGCAGGAGCCTTGTCATCGAGAGCATGCCGAGTGTGAGGCCTAGATAGAGCACGCCGAATAGCGTCATGGCTCCGTCCCGCAGGCTCTGTTCAAGGGGGGAGCGACTGAGGAGTGGGACCGAAGCAATACAGATTACTGTGGTCAGGAGGGTTGGAACGATAATGCCCGGCCAGTGTGTTCCAAAAATCAGGCCGGTGAATCCTGTCAGGCCGATCGCTATCAGCCAAGTGTGGCTGCGGTCGTTGAAACACAATCGGTAGAACTCAAAGAGGGCAAGCGCTCCTGCCAGTACCACGACAGCAGAAAATGCGAGGGGCGGGAAATAGCGAATGACGGCGTATAAGAGTGGCACGAGAACGAGAATGGTGTAGATCCGACGGGGGTCGAATCGGGAGGCCATAACCGGCGTCGATTCAGCCTGCTGTTGGCCAGCGGTTTTGTCTTCCTGCATGGGGAGATTGAGGCCGATCACTTATGACGAAATGGCGCTGAGGACACGACCGAATCGCCGCTCACGCCGCTGGTATTCCAGCAAGGCCAGCAAGAGTTCTCGGCGACGGAAGTCGGGCCACAGCGTCGGAGTGAAATAGAGCTCGGTATAGGCGAGCTGCCAGAGAAGGAAATTGCTGATTCGAGTTTCGCCGCTGGTGCGAATCAATAAGTCGGGATCGGGTAGGTCATGGGTATAGAGATATTGCTGAATTCGCGACTCATCCACATCGTCCGGCTGCAGCTTTCCATCTTGTACTTCATGCAGGAGTTCGCGCACCGCGTCCACGATCTCAGTACGGCCACCATAGCTGAGGGCGAGTGTGAGATGTAGTCTGTCGAGATGGGCGGTTTCCTGTTCAGTGGCCCGGACCCATCGCTGGGCAGAGGTCGGGAGAGAGTCGTGTCGACCGATTGTCCGCACGCGAACACCCTGCTCAATGAGCTTCGTCCGCTCCGTCGAAAGGTAATATTCGAGCAAGCCCATGAGCGAAGAGATTTCCTGAACGGGACGATTCCAATTTTCCTGTGAAAACGCGTAAATGGTCAGGGCGTGGATGCCCAGTTCCAAGCAGACTGTAATTATTTCCCGGACGGACTTGATCCCTTCGCGATGACCGGCAATGCGGGGGAGGCTTCGCAGTTCTGCCCAGCGGCCATTACCATCCATGATGATGGCAACATGCTTGGGTAAGAGGCCGGGATCGAGTTTTATGGTGAGCTCTTCTTCGGATAGCTGGTCCAGGGCCGATGAGTCTTTGGTGTCCATATCTGTGCTGTTGGCGAATATCCCTTTGCGCAAGATTGTACGGTAGGCGAGCAAAGTCTACTGGCGAGGGGGAAGATTGTCAAACAAATTTTCGTAAAAGTCCTGTAAAAGCGACAAGTTGGATGAATTGTCATTGCGCCTGAGAAAAGCGATCGGCTATACTTCCCCGTCTATTCGTATGCCAACCGTCATGAGGATTTGCAAACCATGGGTGATCTTGTTCAGTTGACGTCCTTTGGTCTGACCGAAGGCGAGGTGCTTGGGGCGCTTGGGCGGGTCAAAGTTCGCGATGTCGACTATGCCGATCTCTACTTTGAGTCCTGCGTGTCCGAATCCGTTTCGATGGAGGAGTCCCTTGTCAAGCGTGCGACGAAGAGTGTGTCGCAGGGCGTGGGGGTACGAGCGACGGCCGGGGAAAAAACCGGCTTTGCCTATTCCGATGAGCTGACGAAGAAAGATCTCGAACTCGCGGCCGATACGGCACGCTACATTGCCAATTCGCCGGGCGGAACCCATGCGGTTCCGGTTCCCGTTCATCAGCGCCCCAGCAGAGATCTCTATCCGATCGATCGGGCTCATGCTGAAGTCGCCACAGCGGAACGCGTGTCGTTATTGAACGCGATTGATGCCGAAGCGCGCCGGTCTGATCCACGCATCAAGAATGTCATGGCCTCGTTTAACACGGAATATAAGGTGGTGATGGTCGCCACTTCAGATGGCACCTTGATAGGGGACGTGCAACCGCTTTCGAGGCTGCAAGTCACCTGTATTGCTGAAGAGAACGGCCAACGCCAAGCCGGCTCGTTCGGCGGGGGGGGCCGTGTCGGGTTCGAGTTTTATTATGAGGGCGACCGGTATCTGCGGTTTGCGCGTGAAGCAGCGCGTGAAGCCATCCTCAACTTGTCTGCCGTCGAAGCGCCGGCGGGTGTCATGCCGGTCGTGTTGGGTGGAGGCTGGCCGGGGATTTTGTTGCATGAAGCCATTGGCCATGGTCTCGAGGCAGACTTCAATCGCAAGAAAACCTCGGCATTTTCAAATCTTCTTGGGAAACGGGTGGCTTCCGACGTCTGTACCATCGTCGATGATGGCACCTTGCCTGGCCGGCGTGGCTCGCTCAATATGGATGATGAAGGGACCACGACTGGGCGTACGGTGCTCATTGAGAAGGGGATTCTCCGCGGCTACATTACCGACAAATTGAACGCGCGTCTGATGGGGATTCCCCTGACCGGCAACGGTAGGCGAGAAAGTTATCAAAGCGTGGTACTGCCGCGTATGACCAATACGTTTATGCTGGCTGGTACATCGGACCCTGAGGAGATTATTCGCTCCGTCGATCGCGGGCTCTATGCTGTCTCATTCGGCGGCGGGCAGGTGGATATCACCAACGGTAAATTTGTATTTTCCGCCAGCGAGGCCTATTTGATCGAGGGGGGAAAGATCACGAGGCCGGTCAAGGGCGCGACATTGATCGGCAGCGGACCGGAAATCCTCACCAAAGTCTCGATGGTCGGGCACGATCTCAAGCTCGATGAGGGTATCGGTACTTGCGGCAAAGAAGGACAGTCCGTTCCCGTGGGTGTCGGCTTGCCGACCATTCGAATCGATGAAATCACCGTGGGCGGGACGCAACGATGAATCAGCAGATACAACAGCGTGACGGATATAGCCAACTTGCGTTGGACCTCTTGGCCAAGGCGAAGCGTGGCGGGGCGACGGAAGCGGATATCATCATCGCCGATGGAGAAACCTTTTCGGTGCAAGTTCGGTTGGGCGCGGTCGATCGCCTCACAAAAGCGCGGGAGAAGCATCTCGGCTTGCGCGTGTTTGTCGGGAAACGTTCCGCCAGTACCTCCACCTCCGATTTCTCGCCGGATTCCTTGGATCAACTTGTCTCCGAGACTTGTACCCTGGCGAAGGCCGTCGTGGAAGATCCGGTATCCGGCTTGCCCGCGGCGGATCAGATGGCAGGCGAGGTTCCGGATTTCGATCTCTATGATCCGACCAGACTGAATACGGAACAGCAGATCGAATTGGCCAAACGCGTCGAGGCTGCCGCCATGTCGACGGACGAGCGCGTGACGAATTCTGAAGGTGGCGACTTCGACTCCTCTTCAGGGCGTGTGGTGCTGGGCAATAGTCACGGATTCCTGGGAGAGTACCAGAGTTCCAGTTTCTCCATGTCGGTGTCACCGATTGCGACCGACCCGGTGACAGGGGCCATGCAGCGCGATTCCTGGTACGATGTGCGGCGGAAATTCGCCAAGCTGGACTCTCCGGAGATGGTGGGCCTGGAAGCAGCGCGGCGGACAGTACGAAAGCTTGGAGCGAGGAAAGTGGCAACCCAACGAGTTCCTGTCGTCTTCGATTCAGAAACGGCTGGAAGTCTTATGGGAAATCTCTGCAGCGCAGTGTCGGGGTATTCACTCTATAAAGGGGCGTCGTTTCTGGCAGGCCAATTGGACAAACCGCTGGCCCCTGAGTTCGTCACGGTCTATGACGATGGGCGAGTGGTTGGAGGGCTGGGCTCTCGACCGTTCGATGGCGAAGGTCTGCCGACCAGGAAGACAACAGTGGTGGAACGAGGGGTATTGAAGAGCTATCTGCTCGATACCTACTCAGGAAGGAAGCTCGGCTTGGCCTCGACCGGCAACGCCTCGCGCAGTGTCGGCGAGAATCCGTCAGTCGGCCCTACGAACTTCTATCTCGCACCCGGCACAAAGACGGCGCAAGATATTATCAAGACGGTGAAGCAGGGCCTCTATGTCACGGACCTCATCGGCTTCGGCATCAACATGGTGACGGGTGACTATTCACGGGGGGCTGCGGGATTTTGGATCGAAGGGGGTGAGTTGGCCTATCCAGTTGAAGAGATCACGATTGCGGGGAATCTGAAAGACATGTTTACAGGAATAGAAATGATCGGCAGCGACCTCGTGTTCCGTGGGCGCATTGCGAGCCCGACCGTGAAGATTACGGAGATGATGGTGGCAGGCAGCTAGCCGCGAAGCGCGGCAAGTTGCCAGTTTTGAGTGTTGAGTTCTGAGTTAAAGAATCGAAGGACGAGAATGTCGACTTTTTGAGTCTATAACTCAGCACTTAGAACGTACAACTCAAAACTTGCACCTGTAAGGAGGTGCCTTATGGCCGAGTCAGTTAGAGAAACGCTGGTCCGGTATCCCAGTGACAAGGTAACGATGCAGGCCTATGTGGCAGCCCCGCAGACCAAGGAGCGACGCCCGGCAATCATCGTGATTCAGGAATGGTGGGGGCTGACCGACCACATCAAGGACGTGGCAAAGCGTTATGCCGCTGAGGGGTATGTAGCGATTGCTCCGGATCTGTACTCCCGGTTAGGGAATGCCCTCACGACTGATCCTGGCGAGGCAGGTAAGTTGATGAATACGCTCCAGCAGGAAGATGGACTCAAGGATCTGAACGCCACGGTAACCTATCTCAAGTCTGTTCCGGAGGTTGATGCCGCAAGAATCGGAGTGACCGGATTCTGCATGGGCGGATCCTATGCGCTCATGCTGCCTTGTGTGAACAAAGATGTGAAGGCGGCTGTGCCGTTCTATGGTCAGGTGCCGAACCCCGATGCGCCGCTGCAACAGTTATCTGCCCCAGTCCTGTACCTCTATGGGGAAGATGATGGCTGGATTACCAAGACGGATGTTCAGCGGCTCGCGGCAGGGTTCAAGAAATATAATAAGTCCGGTGAGATCAAAACCTATCCCGGCGCGCCCCATGCCTTTTTCAGGGATACGGATAAGACGGTCTATCGGCCGGAGGCGGCCAAAGACGCCTGGGTGCGGACGCTGTCGTTCTTCGGTCAACACTTGAAATCGTAAGGAAGTATCCGTCTCACGTCTTCAAGTCGAAAAGTCATCACGTCGTAGATCTCCGGAAATTCTGATGATGACTTGATGTCATTCGACATCAAGTCGTGACGACACGAAGGAGTGCTCATGCCGCTTGATGCCGAATTGGGAAAGACCATGCTCCAGCTGATTACGTCGCGATACGACGATCGGCATTGGCGCAAGAAAATTGAGAAGACCTTGGGGCTGCCTCAATCCGGTGTCGGAGATCCTGCGCAACAGCAGATTTTCATGTATCTCAAGATCGGGCTCAAGGCCTACAAGTCGCGCCGTGCCGATCCGGACTCCTGGATTATCGGAGGGTATGCGACGAAGGAAGTCATCGATCGAGCCAAGTTCCAGCCTGAGTTGGTCGGTCCAAACGTGACGAAGGATGATGTCTCATTTCTCGGGAGCGATCCGGGGAAAGAGATTGACGAAGGCTGGTGGGACGAGATGCTGGTGTCCTGGTTCGATGTGCCGGAAGAAGAAAAGCCTGCCGAGGAAGAAGCCGTCGATTCAGACTCCTCATCCACGATCAAAGCAAAAGCATAAGATCGTCGCTCGGGAGGATGCGTGCCGCCGCAAGACCTCCTGAATCACCCAACTACGCCTTGTGCGCTCTCAGCCTGTAAACTCGCAAAGCCTCGAACAGTACAGGATGAGACGCCCGTTGCTGCTTCTGCTCTTGCCAGCGCCCTGCTGGCTCGCCTTCACGCTCAGCCGTGCTTGGCACAGAAACTAGCTCCGTTCCGACCGATGGTCGAACGGAGCGTCGAACAGTCTGTGCCACCCGCTGGGAGCGGGCCGCGTGACTTCACTATGGCGAGACTCAGCAGAGCGCTGATGCACGCGTCAGCAACAGTGGGCGTCGTTGAGGGAAGAGGTCAGTAAGCTTGGAAGGATTCGTTGAGACTTGCGATGCTGAGGTTCAACAGCTCCCACACGTCCCAAAGCGACTCTCTCGGGCTTCGTAGAGCGGCAGCTTTCGGAAATCCCTGGCGTACTCGGTCTGTTTGCACTTTCCTTCTCAGCGAAGCCTCGACGAGTTCTCTCTCTTCCGATGAAGTTCGCTCTGAGATTCGGCCCAGCACTCAGGCGCGAAATCAAGAACTGGTCCAGTAGATGACCTACTGCTCAACGCCGACATTGAGTGGCCGAGGAAGCGGACGAAGCTCGTATGCGAAGGTCCGTCATGAACAGCCTGTTAGCTGTCATTGTTGGAGCGGGACGATGAATTTTTTCACCGCCTCAACAGGCAGCACGTGCTCCAGGTCGACGTAGCCATCTTTTACAGTCTGCGATGGACTCACAAGCTGAAGTTGGAAACCAAAGTCTTGCGCGGCTTCAGCCAGTGCGGACCTGACTCGTTTCTCAAAGCTATCGTAATTGGCATCAGATGGAATTACAAACCAAGTAGTTAGGGTTTTAATGCGCAGATCTGAGATGACAATTCTCTGACGGGTAAAACGGACGGACCGGTAGCCAAACCAAGGGATGTGTCGAGGATCTTCAGCATCCCAAAAATGAGGCTCTCCCACCCAACCTTCAATCAACAGCCTAAATAGTGGGTGAGGCAGTTTTCCTTGTTGAATAAGCGCAGACTTGATCCGCTGTTCGATCGGGTAGATTTGAGTGGTTTTACGATCCTTAATTACTCGGATGTAATTAAGGTGAGTTTTAAGCAACCAGCCTACGGTTTCGCGCGAGAGGAATAAACGAAGTCCGGTCGGATCGTGTGTGGCCAATTGCTTAATGAGGCCTACCCCTGCTGTATCATAAGGGGAGAGACCAACGTTATTACACTTCTCGCATACGTCTCGAACGACTGGTTCATGGTCAATTAGAGTTTTCGTTCCTAAAAACTCGCCTCTAATTATGTTTTTGACTGGGGCACCAAAAACTGCCTTTAGAACAGAAGCTGAAATTACGTGCTCCCTCGTGAGGCCATTAACGCACGTCGGTTGAGCGTAAAAGCAATCGGACTTTGGCATGAGAAAAATGTTGGCTCAACGTGGGTATCAGCCGAGGCTGAAGGCCGCCGGCTGCATGCCGGAGTTAGACAGTCCCCGCACGACACGCACATAGCAATCGCGTCCTTTTCCGTTAAAAATATGGCCGTTACGGATATTCATGACGAAGTTGCCTCCCGTTGGAGTATCCACGAGAGTTCCAGAGTGAAGATATCCGGACCGCTGTGCGTTGAACGGCTCCCGCAAAGGAAACGGGCTAGCCTTGGGATCTTCTGTGAGCGCCGCGGGGTCGATGATACTCTCCAACTCAACTTTCGTCGGCAGCCGCCAGCCCTGCGTCCCACCAATATCGAGTTCAGCCATGTACTTCAGCGCTGCTTCGAAGCTCATCTCCGTTGGGCTTAGCGCGGCGGACCACTCAAGTCCTGATCTTGGGTCGCGAATCGTTGCCCCTGACACAGCGCTGGAAACGGCACTGGCTGAGCGGCGGCGGCGTTGCTCCAACTCCGCGATCGTATCGATTAGCCGCTCAGCGATGTGGCACACTTGATCAGGTCGTATTGGGGTGCTTTCAAGTTGCGATGAGACATCAAGCCACTGACGCTGCTTAACGACAGCAGAAAAGTCCTGCTGGTGTTCGCTGAAGCGCCCACGGTCCAGTGGAAACAGGAGGATCGGAAAGATGAGTCCCTGTTCATCAGCTAGAAGCTTCTGTTCGCGAAGCTCCGTCTCCCGCTGTGAGAACATTGCCCATTCGCGCTGACACCATTCAGACTGGATGTACGACGGTGATATCACCGCTATCAGTACTTGGCTTACCTGGAGTGCGGAATAGATCTTCGCCTCCCAAATGTCCGCCGTCACGAGTGACTCACGATCCATGAAGACTCGAGGCGCTTGTCCAGTTAGTTTGCGATAGACCTTTGTGAGGGCCGTAGTAAAGCTCTCAACCCACCTGTCGTCGTTGTCGCCGTGCGCGTAGCTGCAGAAAATCTCGAAGTCGCTATTCACTACGTGTCCCCTATCTGTCTAACTAATAAGTCTGCTGCGGATGGTCGTGCAGTATAGCATGGTAACCTTGGTACCCTGGTGGAAGGCAACTCTAGATGGAAATCAAATACTTGTTCAACATTTCGTCCTGTTCCACCGACCGGGATAGATTGCGAATCCCGCAGTATATCCGGCCAACGAGTCACAGTCAGAGACGTTCCGCTGGGCTGTCTACGCCACGTCCGCCTCGGTTCAAGAACGATAAACGGAGACATGCTACTTTTCTGAGCATGGCGAAACCGGAGTGGCTCATCCTTCGTCAGTCGAGTCCTTCCTCCCCGCTGTTAAGTCCGAAAGGGTCGTTATATATGGATGGAGAGGACACGCTTTCAGACAGGCGTTGTCAAACACATGTGATGAGAGAAACGTGCGAGCTACGAACCGAACAGATCCATCTGGGTCGGTTGCGGCGGTTCGATGTGGAGTGTGGGTGCAGCAACCGCGGTCGCTGTCGTGGGTTCGGCTGGTTTCGTGTTCCGGTCGAGAAACTCTCGCAGTTTTTTGAAGTCTTCCTTGAGCGGTTCGAGCATGCTGCCTTGGTGCAAGGCTGCAGCTGGGTGCAGTAGGGGGAAGAGGACAAAGTCTTTCAAGTAGAAGGCCTGGCCGCGAACTTTTGTGATCCCCACCTTCCGTTCCAGCAATGTTTGCGTCGCCCAATTTCCCAATGTGCAGACCAGTTTCGGATGGATCATGGCGATCTGTTGCATGAGAAAGGGTTTGCACGTTTCGACTTCATCCGGTTCCGGGTCGCGGTTGTTCGGAGGCCGGCATTTGATGACATTGGCGATGTAGATGTCGCTGCGTGACAAGCCTGCCGATTGCAGGAGATCGTTCAAGAGTTTTCCCGCGGCCCCGACAAACGGCTCTCCCTGCTGGTCTTCGTTGAAACCCGGCGCTTCCCCCACGAACATCACGCTAGCGTGAGGATTCCCCACACCGAATACCACTTTGGTTCGGCCCATCTTCGCGAGTTTGCAACGTTGGCAGTTGTGGAGAGAGGTCGCGAGTTCTTGGAGAGGTGTTGTGCTCATGATTGACTAGAGCAGATGAAAACGTGGCGGTATCTTAGAAAGGCAGAGCTAGGTTGTCAATCCGTTCCTGTTGAAGAGGTGGGTGTTGGTGAGGATGGTTTCTGCCGCTAGCTTGAAGGTCGCGAGCCCATGAGTCTGCACCCTGACTATTCTACTCTATATCCCTTGGCAGCCAGACAGGTATCACGCATGGCGTTGATCGTTGAGATTCCATGTAGGGCGCGGGCGTGGTCGCTTGGGCTTTGGGGGCCTCCGCTGAACGGGAAGGGCGTGCTCTGGTTGTAGAAAGAGTTTCCGTTCGCAAGTCTCGCCTTGTACTCACACTCCATATAATCCCGTTCCACATCTCGTTGACTGAGCCCTTGTGGATTGCCGCCACGTTCCGCGCACCCGGTCAGCATCAGAACGACTGCTCCTATCACAACGTGTCTTGCGAATAGGTTTCCCATGGCGATAGATCTAGCATCGGATCGGGTCATCGTCAAGCCGGCTTATCAGAGGCGATCGCGTCGGCGCAGCGGTTGCCGCTGACTATGGCGCTTTCGAGGTTGGGAGGCCATCCTGTATCGGTCCAACTACCAGCCAGCAGCAAATTGGCAATCGGACTGCGTTGGATGGGCCGATGTAATTTCGTTCCTGGCTTGAGTGAGAGGATAGCGTTTGGAATTGTCCGACGGTCGGTCGATACAATTCTGCTTTCAGGCATGAGGAGCCCCAACGATCTGAGTAGATCCTGGATGAGTATATGAAGATGTGAGTCCGGTCGAGCCTGTGCGATCTGGTTGTCGGTCGTGACGAGCGAGAAGCTGGTGCGATCAGGCGTTGCGGCTGTGGTGAGGACCCAGTGAAATGATGTGTCGCTCAGCAGGACGAGGCGAGGTGTGGCACAGGGTTGCTCCGCCTGCACGTGAAGGCTTGTGCTCTCGACCGATCGCAATTCCGTGAGTTGTTGAAAATAGGCGTAGCGGGTGAGCCATCGTTCAGGAAGCAAGGTTGTGAGCTGTTGAGGAGGCAGGGCTGCCACATACCAATCGGCTTGTAACAGGGGTCCATCCTGCAGCAAGACTCCCGAGATGCGATCTCGTTCATAACGGAGCTGGGTCGCCTCAGTGTTGCAGACAATAGTCGCGCCGGCACGGGTCAGTGACTCGGTCATTGGCTGTATGAAACAAGCCTGAAGTGAATCCTGCACAATCGAGACACGGCTGTCAGGACGAGTGCTCAGGAATAAGGGTTTCATTGAGCGCACGAAGGCATCGGCGGACATCATGGCGAGGTCATTGCCGGTCAACCATCGCGCGAGTGGATTCCAGACGAGGTCGCGGGTCTGTGAGCTTTGGCCGATTGAGGTCAGCCATTCATTGGCGGTGCGATGTTCCAGATCGGTAGGCAGTTCTGTATCGCCTTCCCATAGTTGTTCCACCCATGATGCCAGTTGCCATCGTTCCTTCCAGGGGATGCCGGCGAATCTCAGGAGGTTCACCCAAGAGTGAAGAGGCGCGGGGAAGGAGCTGCGCGGGTAATGAACGAGGGAACCATCAGGGAGACGAAACTCTAGTGGAATTGCAATTTCTTCCGGCTGTCGTGAATGGGAATGGAGCGAGTGGAGCAACTCTTGGGTCGCGTGATGGCAGCCGAGGAGGGTAAAGGGCTCAGGGCTGTTGTGCGTGCCTCGATCGACGATCGTGACTCGATACCCAAGAAGGGCGAGGCGATAGGCGGTCGTGAGGCCGGC
>JANOJM010000017.1:0-3226 GCA_031418735.1 Nitrospiraceae bacterium
CATGAATCCTGGAATCACCCGATGAAAGATCGTGCCGTTGTAGAAGCCTGACTTTGCCAACGCGATGAAGCTTTCAACATGCTTGGGAGCCTTTTCAGGAAAGAACACGACGTCCATATCGCCAAACTTCGTTTTGATCGTAGCCTTGGGGCCTTTCACCGCTTCGGCTTTCCCCGTTGGGGCCTTATCAGCTGCGAACAGGGCACCCATCCCCAGCAACAGGCTCCCACCGAACATAAGTGTCATTGCCACTATTCTCACTAGACTTCGTCTCTGCATCATCAGCCTCCCTGGAAAAATAACCGATCTGCTTACAAGGTCACACCCTACCATAACGGCCGGACTAGCTTCCCACCTGTCGGAGGGCCTGTTTCGCCGCCTGTTGTTCTGCTTCCTTTTTGCTCCGCCCGGACCCCAGGCCCACGACCTCGCCCTGAATGGACAGTTCCACCTCGAATAACTTCTGGTGGTCCGGCCCTGTTTCTCGAACCGTCGAATAGCGGGGCAATGTATCATGCCGCTTTTGACACCATTCCTGAAGCTGGGTCTTGTAGTCGCCTGCCCCCGGCTGCTCCTGCTGCGCGGCAATATGCGTGAGTTCCTCTGAGAAAATATGCCGCGTCACCATGCGGCTCGCCTCGAACCCCCCGTCAAGATGAACCGCCGCCAGCACCGCCTCCAGCGCATCGGCCAGCAACGAGTCTTTCTCGCGCCCCTTCGAACGGTCCTCCCCGCGCCCGAGCTTGAGATGCTCTCCCAGTCCAAGCCGGCGGGCGACCTGCGCAAGCGATGCCTCACTCACCACCTGGGCTTTCAGCTTTGAGAGGGTTCCCTCTGAAGACTGCGGCAATGCCGAGGCCAGATACTCACTCATCACCAGCGACAACACGGCATCCCCGAGAAATTCAAGCCGCTCGTTATGTTGAGGCAAGGCTGTTTTCTGTTCGTTGACGAGAGAGGAGTGCGTCAAGGCTTCATCGAGCAAAGCCAGCGCCTTAAATCGATAGCCCAACGAGGATTGGAGTGAGTCGGCGGAGGAAACCGAAGTCATAGTGGCGAGTATATCCCTCGCACAGATTGTTAGGCCTCAGGCTTTCTAAAGAGCAGGCAGGCATTGACCCCGCCGAACCCAAACGAGTTCGACAGTGCGACCCTCACGGCGGCCGGTCTGGCCTTGTGCGGAATATAGTCCAGATCGCAGGCCGGATCCGGATGATCCAAGTTGATCGTCGGAGGAAGTATCCCATGGTGAAGCGCCAGAACCGTAAACACCGCTTCAATCCCACCGGCCGCCCCAAGCAAATGGCCGGTCATCGATTTGGTCGAACTCACCGGGATGCGGTAGGCCTGCTCACCGAACACCTGCTTGATAGCCTTGGTCTCAATCGCATCCGCCATCGTCGACGTCCCATGCGCGTTGATGTACCCGACCTGGTCCTTGCCGATACCGGCATCTTTGAGAGCCAGCTCCATACAGCGCACCGCGCCTTCTCCCTCTTCGGACGGAGCGGTAATATGGTAGGCGTCGCTGTTCATGCCGTATCCGATGAGTTCGGCATAGATCCGAACTCCACGTCGGCGCGCATGTTCCAGTTCCTCCAACACGACAACTCCGGCGCCTTCTCCAAGCACGAACCCGTCCCGATCCTTATCGAACGGCCGGCTCGCTTTTGTCGGATCAGCGTTGCGAAACGACAAGGCCTTCGACGCGGCGAATCCAGCAACCCCCAACGGGGTAATGGCAGCTTCCGCCCCACCCGCGATCATGACATCGGCATCGCCAGCCTGAATCAATCGATACGCGTCGCCGATACAGTGGTTACCCGTCGCACAGGCCGTCACTGCACAGGAGTTCGGCCCCTTGGCGCCCAGTCGGATCGCCACCTGTCCGGAAGCCAGGTTGATGATAGTCATGGGAATAAAAAACGGCGAGACGCGTCCGGGGCCTTTTTCCTGCAAAATCTTGTGATAGTACTCGATCGACCCAAGCCCCCCGATGCCCGACCCGATATACACACCGACTTTCGTGGCCTCTTCCGGCGCCACAGTAAATCCCGCATCATCCACCGCCAACTGGGCAGCGCCCACGGCGTAATGGATGAACGTATCCATCTTTTTGATGTCTTTTTTCTCGATAAACGAGGCGGGATCGAAGTCTTTCACTTCGCCGGCGATTTGAGCATCGTACGCGGCAGGATCGAATTTCGTAATTCGACCGATGCCGGACTCACCGGCACAGATAGCCTTCCAGGTCTTTTCGACACCCGTCCCCAGAGGTGTGATCAGCCCCAGACCGGTCACCACAATTCGCCTGGTCGAACGAGGACTCATCGCGTCCTGCAACCGCTAGGCCTTTTCCTTGATGTAGTCCAATGCTTTCCCGACAGTCAGAATCTTCTCGGCATCTTCGTCGGGAATCTCGATACCGAATTCCTCTTCGAGAGCCATCACCAACTCAACCGTATCGAGCGAGTCGGCGCCGAGATCTTCCACGAAGCTGGCTTCTGGCGTCACTTCATCCTCTTCGACTCCGAGCTGTTCGCCGATAATTTTCTTGACCCGTTCATCCACAGTACCCATTGATTTGCCCGCCTCCTTCCCCATCCTAGACCCTCCTTGTCGCTGCGAACCGCCGCAGCATCATACAATATTCTGTCTGCCCCGTCGTCAAGGCATCAACATCCCGCCATTCACGTGCAACACGTGCCCGGTGATGTAGGCCGCTTCGTCCGACACAAGAAAACGCACTGCCGCCGCAATATCGGCCGCGGTGCCCAACCGTCCCAATGGGATCTGCTTCTGGAGCATGTCTTTCACCTCCGCCGACAATCCCTGCGTCATGGCGGTATCGATAAATCCCGGCGCGACCGCGTTCACCGTCACTGAGCGGCTCGCATATTCCCGTGCCACAGTCTTCGTCAACCCGATCACCGCCGCCTTCGATGCCGCGTAATTGGCTTGGCCCACATTACCCATCACTCCGACGATCGACGCGATGTTGACGATACGACCATACCGCTGCTTGGTCATCGGGAGCAAGACTGCCTTGATACAATTAAACGTTCCGTTCAAATTGACTTGCAGTACGAGATTCCAATCCTCCTCTTTCATCCGCAACAGCAACCCATCACGCGTAATCCCGGCATTGTTCACCAGAATATCGACTTTCCCCCATGCCTTGAGCACCTGATCGACCATCGCTTTGGTGTCGGCGGCATCGGCGACA
>JANOJM010000018.1:0-2157 GCA_031418735.1 Nitrospiraceae bacterium
GGCACAGGGTAAGATTATTCCGAGCGGCTATTCGAAGGTGATTCAACCGTATGAAGCAGGTGTGATTGCCGCGATCCATGTTCAGAACGGGCAGCCGGTGAAGCGCGGCGATGTGTTGATCGAGCTGGATCCCACGCTGAATCGGGCCGATCACGATCGGGCATCCAATGAATATCGGGCGGCCAAGGTCGAAGCGGCGCGGCTCCGCGCGCTCATTGCTGGCCGCTCAACCTTCGCGGCTCCTCCTGACGGGGACCCGCAATACATACTGTTGCAACGGCAGCTTCTCCGGGATCAGGTGGCCGAGTATCAGGCCCGAGCGGCTTCGGCGAAGCATCTGATTGACCAGCGCAAGGCGGGGCTCGATCAGACGGGAGAGAATATCAGCCGGCTGGAATCGACGGTTCCCATGGAGGCTGAACGGGCGGACGCCTACAAGAGGCTTCTTGACCATGAGGCGGTCACGAAGATGGATTTTCTGCAAGCCGAAGGGCAGCGAATCGACAAAACGCAGGAATTGGCCGGGCAGCGCAAGAAGCTCATGCAAGATCAATCCGCGTTTGCAGAAGCCGAAAAAAACTATCGGGCTCTGGTGTCGGAGTTCCAGCAATCCAAACAGATGGAACTTTCGATGATCGAGACCAAGGTGGCGTCGCTGGTGCAGGAGGTGACCAAGGCGGGACAGAGGGCGGACTTCCAGCGCCTGACGGCGCCGATTGACGGTGTGGTCCAGCAAGTGGCGGTTCATACGGTGGGTGGCGTCGTCACACCAGCGCAGGAGCTGCTCATTGTGGTTCCTCAAGAACATCCGGTGGAGGTCGAAGCGCAGGTCGAAAATAAAGATGTGGGGTTTGTCAAGAACGGCCAGATCGTCGAGATCAAAGTCGAAACGTTCCCCTTTACCCTCTACGGGACGATTCCCGGTAAGGTCGTAAGCGTGTCCGACGATGCTGCGCCGATTGAAAAGGTCGGACTGGTCTATCCGACTCGAGTGAGTATTGATCGATCGACGATGCAGGTGGACGGGAAACAGGTCAATCTGTCGCCTGGCATGGCGGTTACGGTGGAGATCAAGACGGGTCAGCGCCGGGTCATTGAATATCTCCTGAGCCCGTTGCTGAAGTCGGTCAAAGAGAGCCTGCGGGAACGATAGATGCGGGTTATTCAATAATGAAACAGAAGAGAATCGTTCCACCTATTGGAACGTTCCTTTGTGCAACGGGGATTGGCCTCCTCGCGTTGATGCACCAAGGGGTCGGCTGTGCCGAGGGCGATCCATCTATGTCGTCGAGACCGGCGCCCTTGCCGACGTTGACGCTGACCCTGCGCGATGCCTTGTCGGCAGCCGTGGATAACAATCCGGACGTGCAACTTTACAAAGAGCGTATCGAGGCGGCGCAGGGCCAAGTCCAGACACAATTGGGAGCGCTGCTCCCCAATCTCTCCATGAATGTCCGACAGACCCAACAGACGCAGTTTCTCGGGACGTTCGGACTCTCTACGGTCAGGACCGACCCCTTCAATATTTTCGATACCCGGGTGAACGCTTCGCAAAATCTTCTCAGTGTCAGCTTGATTCAGCGATGGCGTGCCTCCCGCGAACGCCTGCACGTGGTGGAATTCGAAGCCGACATCCGGAAGTTCGATACGATGGCCAGTGTGGCGCTTCTCTATATGGAAGGGCTGAAGGCCTTGGGCATGGTGAAGATGCACGAGTCCAATCAACAGGTGATGAGCGATTTATTGGGGTTGGTGAAGCATCGCCAGAAGAACGGGATCGCGACGGGGCTCGACATCGCCAGGCTGGAGGCGCAATTAGCCAGTGAACGCCAACGTGCGGCATCGGCTCGCTATGACGTGCAACATGCCAAACTGAATCTCTTAAACCTCCTGAGCCTGCCTTACGAGACGCCGGTCGTCTTGAGTGATGAATTCAAGGCGGATGTGGTTGACCTGGCCGATCTACAGACGGCGGTGGACGAAGCATTGACAAATCGGCCGGAAGTCCAGGCGCAAGTGACCAAGGTCAAGGTCACAGAGTTGACCTACTCATCAATCACCGGGGAACGGTTGCCGTCTCTCGTGGCGCAAGGAGATTATGGCCTGATCGGAAACCGCTGGAACAACAGCCTCGATACCTACAATGTGGCGCTGTTG
>JANOJM010000019.1:0-8278 GCA_031418735.1 Nitrospiraceae bacterium
AGAGGACCTGCCAATTCCCCAAAATGAAATGCAACTCCGTACCGTGGAGATAGACGCCGCCTGTGGTGATGATGCGCTTGACGGACGTTTGCGGTTGGCTGAGATAAAACGTCACGCGTTCGTCCGGCTTGGCGACGGCGAAGGCCTCTGCGACCTGCTGAGACAAGAGGGCGAGTTCCTCAGGACGAAACACCGGTATCAGCGGCGCCTCGCCCTGCAGCCATTTCTGTATCCAGATCCGATGTTCTTTGACCGAGATGCCGGCGAGGATACGAGCCACGTCCTCGGCACGCATCGACTTCGGATGCGCATGCGCGCTGGGAGGCCACTCCGGCAGGACGGCCTCATCCACTTCCAGCCGAACATAGTTCACCGGATCTTCATAGACCGCACGATAGGGCACCATGGGAATGGCGCAGCCTGCGAACAGGGCGCACACGAGTGCGCCTCGTACAACGTGAGCCGTGAAACGTGAGATGACGATCCGGATAATGGCTCTCTCTCCTCTCACGTTTTACGTTTCACGCTATTCAGTAATCGTGACTGTCATCTCAACTCGTTCGAGGGGATTGTCCCGACCGTCACGCTTCATGTTCACCACCTTGTCTGCCACGTCCATCCCGCTGACCACTTCGCCGAATGCCGTGTACTGCCAGTCGAGAAAGTTCGCGTCCGCGACGCAGATGAAAAACTGTGAGCCGGCGCTGTCTGGGTCGTTCGAGCGCGCCATCGAGAGCACCCCGCGCTTGTGCGGCTTGCTGTTGAACTCGGCTTTGACCTTGTGTCCAGGCCCCCCCATGCCGTGCGACGCACGGTCGGGATTCTTGCTGTTGGGATCGCCGCCCTGGATCATGAACCCAGGAATGACCCGATGAAATGTTGTGCCGTTATAGAAACCCTCTTGGGTCAACTTCGTAAAATTCTTCGCATGCCCAGGGGCCACATCATGAAAGAATCGCAACACGATTTCGCCCAACGGTGTCCCCTTGCTGCTGATAGAAATGGTGGCTCGCGTGTTCTCTGTCGGCTCTGACATCGTCCTCTACCCTTTCTTGGTTAGCGAAAATGGAAAGGCGACGGAGCCGCCCCTCCCTCAAGACCCTGATTGATAGGGCTCCACGTCCGTCCGTCGTCGTCGCTTCGGAATGCCCCGTCACTCGTACCGGCATAGAGCACTCCGGCGCCGGACTCGATCAACACTTGGATCGCCATGCTCGTTAACCCCTTATTGAGCGGCATCCACTGACGCCCCTTGTCGGTCGTTTTGAAAATGCCATGCCCCGTCGCCACAAAAAGCCCCCGGCTATTGAACAGAATTCCGCGAATCGAATCGTTCGGGAGTGCCCGGCTGATGGGCCGCCAGGTTGTTCCTCCATCGACACTGCAAAAGACACCTCCATCGAACGTGCCGGCATAGATGCCGCCTTCGGGATCGATCGTCAACACGCGAATGAAGTTTTCCGTCATGCCTTCATGATCTTTGAGTCCATGCGGCTGACGCACCCAACCGGTCGATTGAGCCTTCAATCGCACGATGCCTTTCCCTGAGGTTCCGGCAAACAGTGTCCCGTCGGACGAGAGGGCCAAGGCATGCACCAGGATGTCGTCGAGACCTGTGGTGACCACCGACCAGCGATCGGCGACAAGTCGATGGACTCCGTCGCTCGTGCCCGCATACACCCCATCACTCACGGCAAGAAGGGCTTTGATTTCCAGATGCTTGAGCCCGCTATTGATTGCCTGCCAGCTCTTCCCTCGATCGCGGGAACGAAAGACCCCACCACGGAAGGTTCCGGCATAGATCGCGCCATCTTTCCCTGTGGTAAGCGTCAGAATAAACGGATCGGTCACACCCTGGCCAGACTTTGTCCAGTTGACGCCGCGATCCTCGCTGCGAAACAGACCAAGACCGAAGGAACCGGCATACACCAGGTCGCTCCCGACAGACGTGAGCGCCTGAATGCTCGTCGCCTGCTGGCCGAATGAATCGTATTGAGGCTGGTTTTCTCCATGGCCAGGAGCTTGCTGCGGAGATGGTGGGACCGGCGAGGGCACCTGAGTGGCAGCCCCCAATATCCCGCCTGCGCTCCAAATACTCAGGGCAATTACTATCGATATACTTCGAGCCCGCATCATTATCTATCCAGTTACCCCCGCAGAATGCCAAACTGGTTTGTTTTGTTTATCTGGTTCATCTGGTTTGTCTGGTTTAACCAAACAAACAAGACAACCCAAATAACGGTCTTCTTCTGCTGGCGGACTTGTTCAGCATTCTGCTATCGGACCCGCTGCCCGGCCGGCCCTATCGGCAAATCAGGATCGAGCGGCAAGTTGACTTCCGTCAAACCTCTCCGTCCAAACATGCGTGCGCCAAGAATTCCGATCTCATACAACACCATTAAGGGCACGGCCATCAAGAGCATGGTAAAGAGGGTCGCATCGGGCGTGACGATGGCCGATAGAATCAACGCAGCGAGAATCGCGTATTTCCGATATTGTGCTAACACCTGCGCCGAGACCACCCCGATCCGTGCCAGGACGGTCAGCACCAGCGGCAATTCAAACGCACAGCCGAATATCAGGAGAAATTTGACGTTGAAATCGATGTAGGTGCCGACGCTCAATTCCGGAGTGATGTCATGATCCATCCCGAAGCTGACGAAGAAATTAATGACCAGCGGGAGAATCACGAGGTTGCAAAAGATCAACCCGAAGGCGAAGAGCGCCCCCGCCAATGCAAACAGCGGAATGCCCCACCGTTGCTCCTTGGGGAGCAGTGCTGGTTCAATAAACTTCCAACACTGATAGAAGATGACCGGTAGACTCGCCAGAATCGCCGCAAGAAAGGACACTTTGATCGAGGCGAACAAGGCCTCCGTCGGTCCGTAGAACACCAACTGGTTGGGAAACGGACGATTCAACCATGCGACCATTTCACCGGAAAAGGTAAAAGACACCATCAGAGCCACCAGAATCGTGGCCCCGATGATGATCAGACGCTTCTTGACGGTCTGGATATGTGCGGCAAGTGGATTGAGAATCTGTGCCATGACTCTGGTCCCGGTTACTGGTGGACACCAGCCCCATGACGAGGCCTCTCAATGTGGAGCGGCCTGCAGCTCGTGGTCTCGCCAGACACGAATCATCTCGGCCATCTTGTCTTTCTTCACCAGCTTCTCTTTGTGCAAATCCTTCATGGCAAGCTCTTCGGCCGGAGTCAGGACATGGCGTTTCTGCAATTGGAGTAATTCCACGTCCAGCCGGTGGTGCGCTTCTTCCAGTACACGGAATTCGTGATTGGATTGGCGCAGTTGTTCCGCAATCATCGCAACCATACTGTCTGTCAGCATGTCGCACCTCCTGGCTTTGAGATTATTGCAACGGCCTGCTACGTCCTCCCTCGTGACTGACTTCGCCAGTCAATGAAACCGACCCCGACACAATCGGATCCAGTTCCATCAACAATGCATCTTCAATGGGGTTGGTATAGTACATCGGTCGGGTCGTCACGTCGCGAAACCCAAGACTTCGGTAGAGTGCATGAGCAACATGGTTCGAAGCCCGCACCTCAAGCACGGCGCGCATCGCTGTCTGTGCCAGCCCCACCTCCAGAGCCTGTGTGACCAAGGCCCTGGCAATACCCTTGCGCTGCATCGACTCGATGACCGCCAAGTTCATCAGCCGTACTTCCTCGAAGACAACCCAGAAACAGAGATACCCGAAAATCGAGACGGAACCAACTTCACCCGGCGGTACCTTCTTTGCCACTAGAAAATTTGCAAAGGGATTGCCGCTCAGTTCCGCCTCCAGCATTTTGCGCGTCCAGGGGGCCGAGAAGCAAGCTTCTTCGATCTTCAGAATGTCTGGCAGCGCCTCGACGGTCGCCGGCTCGATGACCCACTCGCCCATCGCCACCCTCCTAGCAGGATGCTGAAAAAGTCGCTCTCACAAACCGTGAAAAGTGAAAGGTAAAACGTAGGATTATCGAGTGCTTATCATCCGAACCTTTCACGTTTAACGATTCATGTCTTACGATTCACTAGACGGCTTTTTTGAGCACCCAGCCGTGCCTTCACTTTTCTTGCGATCCGTTCCTGACGCAGGGCCACAGGAGACATGCCGCCGGACTCTTCGTACTTCAATTCTGCAGCAGTCCGTTGCACATACAACGGACTAATACCGGTTCCTGCATACTCACCTCGTCGGAGCCGTTCAATCCCCGCCAGCCCAATCGAGACGGCCGAGGGCTTCATCACAGCGTCCGGTGCCTCAGTGGTCGTGACGGTGGAAGAAACCGCCGCACGGATGGCAGAAGCCTCGACCGTCCAGCCTTCGCCGAATACGAGGACTGATTCTGTGAGACTGTTGCCCAGCATAACGGGAGTGCCCACCTGTTCCGATACCACTCGTTCCAGCCGACCATCGCCGGTCCAGCGAAACAGCGCCCAGTAGAGCTCCCCTCGCCGGCTATTGAGAATGGGACAGAGGAGAGTCGAGGCGCCTCTCAGATTCCAGGCCAGCCCTTCCAGAGTCGGCACCACCGCCAAGGGAAGTTGGCTGATCGTCCGGAATCCGAGGAGCGTGGCCAGCCCGACGCGCAGCCCCGTGAATGATCCGGGACCGATCGACACGACCAGACCTTCCAGTTGTTTGAGTGTCAGACCACTCTCACGAAACAACCGATCGATCGTCGGCAACAATAGCTTGGCATGCGATCCCGCCGCATCCTGATCGTGCCGGGCGAGCACACGCGCCCCATCGAGAATCGCCACGCTCTGCCACGCGGTTGCCGTCTCGACAGCCAATACTTTCATTGGAGTGAGGCCTGCGCAAGGTCGGCAGCGCTCAACGGAAGATTTGGAATCATTTCATGAAACGTCACCTGCACGCTCCCCTGCCCCTTGCCATCTTCCAATAAGATCTTAAACGGCCTCACCAGCTGCTTATCGCCCGCGCTTGAAACCGCCTCCGCCTCGCCGATTGCACGGAAGTCTTCGTACTGAATGGTTGCCTCCACCGCTCCCGACTCCGTGAGCCGATCCTCCTGGACGACATGCAATGTCTGCCGCTCAAACCACAACCGCCGTCGCATGAACTGCGCCCCGCTGGAAGACGGCCCAAAGACCTCCAGCCGGTACCGATCCCCCTCTTCTACGAGGGTGACCGTCTCGTTTTTCGCAATCGTGCCGGTGCCCAACAGGCCACCCATCGCCCACACACTCAATTGAAACGGACGGGCGAGCTTTCCCATCTCGCTCATATCGGACGGACTGCCGGACAGGACACGGCCCATCGTCGGCAATCGTAACTTGAATTGATCCTCTCCCTGCACAAATTCAAAGAGTTCACCACCGACTGCGGTGAACCCGCGCAGGCGCATGGCGTTCGGACGACGATAGTACAACGATCCCTCCACCCGTGACGCGATAGGAATGATCCCTCCCCGCACCTTCGCGCTGAAGAGACCTTTCATTGTCCGGATCGTCGCCTTCTGCTGACTGAGCAAAGCCGTCAGCTCCTCCACCGTTGCCTTCTTGAGCTGGACTTCCTCCTTCGGCGCAAACAGCGCACAACCAGATAGCGTTGCTACGGCTAAAGCAAAAAGACTGAAGGCCAAAAGGCTAACGCCTTCACTTTCCCCCTTTAACTTTTTACTTTTGACTTGCGCGCTACGCCAATACGACATCGAGCGCCTCTCCTACTTCCCTGATGCCAATCAATTCGATCCCATCGATGGGGTCGAGCTTAGCCAAGTTGCGTTCCGGCAACAGACAGCGTTTGAATCCCATCTTTGCCGCTTCACGTATCCTCATCTCAGCCTGGCTAATGGCCCGCACTTCACCGCCAAGCCCCACTTCACCCAATACCAACAGTCCCGGTTCAATCGGCACTTCGCGCAAACTCGATGTGACCGCCGCCACGATGCCCAAATCGATGGCCGGCTCGTCGATATGCATCCCCCCGACGACGTTCACATAGACATCTTGCCCTGACAGATGCATGCCCAGCCGCTTTTCCATCACCGCGAGCAAGAGCGAAACCCGATTCTGCTCCACCCCATTCGCCATTCGTTTTGGCATCGCATAGCTCGTGGACGACACCAATGCTTGTAGTTCCACCAGAATGGGCCGCGATCCTTCGAGACTGGACACCACCACCGATCCTGTCGTGCGCTGGGACCGTTCCGCCAAAAACAACTCGGAGGGGTTGCTCACTTCCTCCA
The DNA here is from genome assembly GCA_031418735.1 of Nitrospiraceae bacterium. Classification (GTDB taxonomy): domain Bacteria; phylum Nitrospirota; class Nitrospiria; order Nitrospirales; family Nitrospiraceae; genus Palsa-1315. The sequence goes on from JANOJM010000019.1 coordinate 6,224, forward strand.
ACCCGGAATCCTTCATTTCAAACACGCCGATCTCGTTGGTCGAACCAAAACGATTCTTCACCGCGCGGAGAATACGAAAGCTGTGGCCCTTGTCTCCTTCAAAATAGAGCACCGTATCGACGATATGTTCCAACAGCCGCGGTCCGGCTATCGCCCCTTCTTTGGTGACATGCCCGATAATGAAGACCGGCACGCTGCTGCGTTTCGCGTACCACATCAATTGGCCCGCCACTTCCTGCACCTGGCTGATACTGCCGGGCGCGGAGGTAATCTGTTCTGTGTAGACCGTTTGAATCGAGTCGACGACCATCGCAGCCGGCTGGATCTCCTGCGCCGCTTTGAGAATTTGTTCGAGGGAGGTTTCTGCCAGGATTAAGAGATTCGGATGCTCGATGCCAAGCCGCTGCCCCCGCATCTTGATCTGCCTCGGAGATTCCTCGCCGGAGACATACAGCACCGGTTCTTTCTTGGAAGAGAGGCGCGGAAGCGCCTGGAGTAACAGGGTCGTCTTTCCAATGCCCGGATCGCCGCCGATCAGGATCACCGAGCCGGGAATGACGCCACCGCCCAGCACCCGGTCGAATTCGCCGATCTGCGTCAGACGTCGATCCTCCCCTACCACTTCGATCTCGGCAATCGGCGTCGCCTTCGCCTGCGCCATCTTCATCGCAGCAGGCCGCCCCTTGCCGGTCGGCGCCTGCCGTTCCTCTTTCATAGTGTTCCAGCCGCTGCAATCAGGGCAGCGGCCCAGCCATCGTGGCGACTGATGACCGCAAGCTTGGCAGGAAAAACTCGTCTTCGCCCGCATTCAGAGAGCCTCAATAAAATGGAAACCTGACGGCTATATTAAAGGATGGGAGAGCTGAATGGAAGATACGAGAGTCTCAGCGGTTGTTCAGAAGTCTTCGTGAATCACGCGGGTGAGTTGTGTGTCATGGACTGCTTACTCTTGACGGCACAGACCCGGCTCAGCTGGCGTTCACGCTCTGCAACGGCAAGGCGTTTGGCATGACGCTCTCCATGGTAAGATACTGTAAACTTGCGTTTTCGGCTGGCGCCATGCTCGTTGACCCAGGAGGCCAGCCAAAATTCACGGATATGGCCGGTCTTTGGGTTGGTACATTCCTCATATCTGCCGACGCCAGGAATGCCCGATCGATTGTTCCGACGAAGGCGGGTACGGACCCAGACGGCATGGGCGTAGGGCGAATAGCGACGAAGCAGCTCACTTCGATACTCACCGGCGGCTTTCAAAGCCTTGCGTTTCCCGCCATAGATTGAGTCGGAGAAATGCTTGACGACGATTTCGTTATGTCGTTGCAGCGTAACCCGCCACGCATGGGTTCGGCTGGCCTCGTGGTCGACGCGGACAATGTTGCGAGGAGGAGTCATTTGGGGGCCTCGACCTGTGAACGACTCGATGGTTCCGTGGTCTTTGTGGGATCCCGCGTATAGCGCTCGTGCAACTCGGCCGGCTGAACCGCGCGCTTCCTCATTCGGATGTTCAGCAATTCGACAATGACCGAGAACGCCATCGCGAAGTATACATACCCTTTGGGAATATGGTGATCAAATCCGTCGGCGATCAACACGACACCAATGACCAGCAAGAACGCGAGGGCCAGCATCTTAATCGTCGGATGGTCTGACACGACACGGCCGATCCCACCGGCAAAGACCATCATCAGCAATACCGACATGACAACGGCTGCGATCATGACCCCCACTTGGTCCACCATTCCTACGGCAGTGATGATCGAGTCAAAAGAGAAGACGAGGTCGATGACCGCAATCTGAAGAATCACGGCTGAGAACGTAGCAGGGACTGCCGTTGACCCTTCGCCTTTTTCGCCCTCCAGTAGCTGATGAATCTCCTTGGTGCTCTTCCAGAGCAGGAAGAGACCACCGCCGATTAAGATGAGGTCACGACCGGAGATTTCCTGCCCGAATAGAGCGAAGAGAGGCTCCGTAAGCCCGACAATCCAAGAAAGAAGGAATAGGAGCCCGATGCGCATGAACATGGCAAAGAACAGGCCGATTCTGCGCGCAAAGTCA
>JANOJM010000020.1:0-4051 GCA_031418735.1 Nitrospiraceae bacterium
TCTGATCGCACCAAAGTTGCCATTCTTGGAGCAGGTCGCGGCGGCCGCGCACTGTTAGATCTGCTGCACCACATCCCGTCGATTGAGATTGTCGGCGTTGCAGATCGAAATCCTGCTGCGCCGGGGCTGCAACGCGCACGTGAACTTGGGATTTCCGTGACGACCAATGTGCCGGGCCTGATCGGCAACCATGATGTAAGCCTGATTTTGGATGTCACGGGCGATCCGGAGATGGAAACCTATCTGCATGCCCACAAACCTCCTGCCGCAAACATTCTCAGTGGATCGGCTTCCCGCTTGCTGTGGAAACTCATTCAGCATGAATCCAAACTCGAAGCCGAACTCCTCCAGTCAGAAAAACTTGCGGGAATCGGCTCATTTGCTGCCGGGATTGCGCATGACATCAACAACCCCCTGCAACTCATTTTGGGCCTGGCGGAAAATCTTGCAGAGGAACGCGACCTGACCGCCGTCCATGAACAGGCCCGGGACATTATTGAAGCCGTCAAACGGACAAGCGCCATCTGCCGAGACCTCACCCGCTACTCACGGCGCGCATCCCCGCACGAGGATGTGCCGGTCTTTGTAAACGGCAAGCTGGACGAGGCATTGAAAATTGCACGCTACGCGTCGAGTTTTCACGATATCGAGATGGTCAAACAGTACCAGCCTGGCGCCGCCGTCAAAGGCAATCCGGATGAGTTACTCCATGTCCTCGTCAACCTCATCACCAATGCGGTCCATGCCATGGAGCGTGGTGGCGGCACACTGACGATCGAGACTACGACCCACGACGGGCAGGTCGACGTCCGAATCTCCGATACTGGATGTGGCATTGCCCCGGACACCATCCACGAGATTTTCGAGCCGTTTTTCACGACAAAGGATCCCGGCAAAGGCACAGGGCTGGGACTCTACAACGTCAAAACCATCGTCAACAAAATGCACGGCACCATTGCCGTCGACAGCCGAATCAACCAGGGAACGACCTTTACCTTGACCTTCCCCAATGCCGAGCCAGTCGGGCAAGGATCACTGCCATGAATCCCGCAAGTCCTGCATCTCGAACTGAAACAAGGTGGGGGCTCCAACTAAAACTCATTCTATCCATGTTGCTCGTGGGGATCCTGCCCCTCATGGTGGGTCTCGGCCTCGCTTTCTGGCAAGGCTCCCGCGAAATACAGGTCGTCAACGGCGAAAACTTCAAGGCCCTGGCCGAGGAGACGGCGCGAAAAGTCGATCTCTTGATGTCGGATGAAGTCGGCAGGACATCACAGATTGCGGCAGACCCCTCGATTATCCTCGAACTTGAGCAACGGCGCGATGCCCTGCTGGACATGACAGAAGATGAGCGCCGCCGGACGGTGGAGCGGCTCAAGAGTGGCTGGGAAGCGAAAGACCCGGTGGCAGTCCAGGCCATCACGGGAAACAAAATGGCCGTCCTCCTTCAAGAATATCTCTCAGGGGCCAAGAGCGAAGCCGATCAACTGATACCGCAAGTGGTCCGGGCTGCGACCAAGATGCTCTATATCACCGACATTGAGGGCAACCTGGTTGCCGCGTTGACCACGATGCCTCCCTTTGCCAACAAAGACACGGCCTGGTGGAAAGGTGCCTCCCATCGCGGAATCGGCCAGCTCTTTATCGAAGATGTGCACTTCGATGAACGGGCCCAGAGCTATGTCATCAGCATCTCGCTTCCCATTATGGATCGCATCCGATATGGGACAGTCGGCGTGCTCCATCGCGTGATCGATGCCAAAGAACTGATCTCGCCCTCGATCTCCCCCATTCGCTTCGGCAAAACCGGCCATGTGATGTTGATCGACCATCGCGGCATCGTGATGAGTTGTCCCATTCTGCCGACCGGCGTCCGACTCTCCGATGCGCAGCTCGTTCCCCTCGTCACGCCTCTTCAGCCTGGCTGGGTCAGTGCGCCGAGCGATGGCCACGGCGGACAATCGACTTCGCTGATCGGATTCGCCCCGGTGCCCGAAACCAGCCGTGCCACCAATGACGACCTGGGCAAAGGCTCCTGGCATACTTTCGTGTGGCAGGCCTCCGACGAACTCTTTGCCCCGATTCGTCACCTTCTCACCTGGATGGCCGTCTTCAGTCTCATCGCCGTCGGATTGATGACGTCCCTCGGCTACCTTGCAGCCCATCGTATCGTCAAGCCGGTGCGCCGATTACAGGCAGCGGCACAATTGATCGGTCGCGGTGAGCTTCGACAGCCCATCGACGTGCAGACCGGCGATGAGCTTCAAGATCTGGCCGACGAGCTCAATCGCATGAATCGCCAATTGGAAGCCTCCTTTGCAGGGCTGACCGATCAAGTGGCCTTCAAAACCCAGCAAGTGGAGTCCCTATTGCACTCGACAGACCAGATCCTGGATGCAGTCCCAACCCCGATCATCATGGTCAATCAAGACGAACAGGTGCAGTACATCAACCGGGTCGGGCGCAACTCCTTCCAGGCCATTGATTCGACGAAATCGATCCCCTTATTCGACATACTCCCAGTTGATGCCGCTGCACGGAATCACCTGCGAAACGAATTCCGACGTGCACGGAGCGGTGAACAGGTCGCAACTGAATCCGAGGTGGTGCATGCCGCTGTCGTCAACCGCCCCCGTGATCCGTTGGCCCCCGTGATAGGGGCAGAAGAACCAAGCAACCAACAGGAGATTCAGATTGGCTCCCGACGATATCACTATCAGTGGTTCCACATGGCGGGAAGAAACCAGGGGGAAGATCGGATCGGCCTTGTCTTTAGGGACACGACTGACGACAGCCGTCTCCAGGACCAACTCATCCAGGCTGAGAAGTCAGGCAGCCTTGGGACCCTCACCGCCGGAATCGGACATGAGTTGAATAATCCGCTCTTCGGAATTCTCGGACTGGGTGAAGCCATTGGGGAAGAAGCCGACCTCGACCGCGTCAGATCCTACGCCCGTGACATCGTCCAGCATGGCCGCCGGATGGCCGATATTATTCGAGATTTTACCGGCGTCACGGCTCGCGAGACATCGGACCAACGGCAACCGGTTCACCTCGAACGGGAGCTCGATCAGGCCATCGCAATGCTTACGAACAGCATAGACGCCTCAGGACTTACGATCGAGAGAACCTACGCAGGAGACACCTCTGTCCTGGCCCTCCCTGACCAACTCAGACAGGCCTTCACGAATGTGCTGATGAATGCCATTCAAGCGATGAAAGGCCGTGGGGTCTTATGTCTCTCGACGTCTCTGACCGATACCTCCGTCGTGACCACGATTGAGGATTCAGGCCTCGGCATTCCAAAACAGCATCTGTCGAAAATTTTCGATCCATTTTTTACCACCAAGGGACAAGGCGACGGATCCGGGCTTGGACTGACCGTCGCACGCCGGATCATCAAGAAATTCGGAGGGGATATCAGAATTGAGAGCCAGGAGGGAAGCGGCACCACATGTATCGTAACCCTGCCGGTCATTCCTCTTCTGCCGCCCACACAGGAGGCTTCATGCACCGAGTCAACGTCTCGCTCTACGCCGCAGCCCTCACCGTCATAATCTGGGGGCTGTGGTGGGGACTCTCTGATCTATCCGCGAAAGAACGCCCTGGATCGTCCGGCATCCCGCCGGAGAAAGCGGCGGCCTATATCTATGCCGTCATCAAGGCCGATCGCACGCTGTACACGACGGAAATCGTCAATCGACTCCAGGCGAAAGGCGTCACCACGGCATCCGAACATTGGGAACAGGAGAACGCCCTCATGTTGCCGGCCCAGTTTCTCCAGCATTCGGGCAAGCTGGCAGCCGAGAACGGAAGCGGGATCCGGTATCGGTTGATCGGTCTCTGGCCTATATACAAGCGCAACGCTCCGGCGAGCGACCTGGAGCGCAACGCATTGGAGTCTCTTCGGAAGAATCCCGACCTGCCGGTTACCGGAATCGTGACTAGTGGGCGCCAACAATACTTTCAGGCGATCTATCCCGACCTCGCCGTCTCACCAGTCTGTATCGACTGCCACAACGGTCATCTGCTCAGCCCGAAACGGGACTTT
>JANOJM010000021.1:0-14776 GCA_031418735.1 Nitrospiraceae bacterium
CAGCAATGCGGCTGCCATCCCGCCGGTCGTCTTGAGAAAGTCTCGACGCGTGAGACCTCGGCGAGCTGCGGTCCGTTCCACAAGCGCAGTGGCAAGCTGTTCGGCACGAGCCTGCGCTGCAGTCTGGCAGAAGGGAGCGAATTCTTCGTTCGAGACGATCTGCGTCGGAATGGCGGATTGAAATGTGGTTCCTTTCCTCGCCGAGGGAAGGTGTGGAAATGGTCTGGATGAGGACGCCATGGTGCCTATTCTTGTAAATGGTGTGCGGTGATTCTGTGGAATACAGCCAGCAGTGTCAAGCAACCAGCGTGGGCGAAGTAGTCAGAAGTCTTTGGCTACGGGGGGTCCAGTGGATTACTCAGACTGGGGTACTGACGGGGTGTGGCTGCTCTCAAGCAGAACCGATTGAGTCTTGGGAATTGCTGCGACGACATCGTGCAGGGGGTCACCTTCTTGATCTTTGCCGTCTTGCCCGACACTATACATCACACCCTTCTGCTGATTGACCAGCATAGGAAGACCGGTAAAGGGATCGTAGTGAGCCTGTCCTGCTTTTGCGAGGCGCGCGAGGACATTGCCCTCCTGTGCCCCTCGCCTGATCCAGACTTGCAGGCTCGCCAAGCGAAGCCGTGCATCGGTCTCCACCATACGCCCAACATAGGGATCCCATGAGGGAAGCGGCTCGACTCCGATGATGTGCTCGATCGGATTCGCCACATAGTCCACCACGCTGACCGCGGAAGTCCGAAGAAAGCTGGACGGTTTCGGTAAGCTGGTATAGCGCCCTTCCGCCACCGCTTTGCTCGCTCCCTCGTAATAGTCCGCATAGGCATTGGCTCGCTGCTGAAAAGGAAGAGGCATCGCCGCTGCCACGGCGACGTATAGAGGACGATCGCCTGTCTTGTCGTTCTTCAAACTCGTCGTTGCAGCCTTCGTCGCCCACAGAAGATGGCTCTGCATAGGCCATCGGAGGGATAGTTCAACCTGATCGAGAGGACGAACGATCTTCCCAAGTCGGCCGAGCGCTGCCCCATCGAGGTCTTGATGGGACAAGAGCCCTGACGCGATTGCGACGTCATCCTGAACTGCCATGGCTGCCAACATCTTCACCATCAAGGTCTTCGACTGCCCTAGCGCAATACGCCACGCTGCCATATCGGTCTCCAGCCGTTCGAGGCCCGTGCTGGGATCTTGAGCAAACCCTTCAGCCAGGTACAGCCGATGAGCGAGCAGAACATGGGCACAGTTCGGACTTAGGATTTGCCCGTATCCCGCATCTTCAAACGGCATCGAAAGCCACTGCTGGTAGCGCCGAAGGGCGATCGCTTCTTGGCCCGCCCATGATCGAACTGCTGCAGCCTGCAGCCTCACCTGCGCCACCGGGTTGGCGCTGGTGAACCATCCACGGACCACGTTGGTGGAGCTCCCTGTCGTCGTCCCTTTCCCCACATCGCCAGCCATGCAGACGCTCGCGGCCTCGCGATCGCTCTCTTCCACCTTGCGCTCGTAACCAGCTTGGAGCGGATCCTGCTCCTGGGACGCGTCAAAGCCAAGCAGCAAGAAATACCCGTTTTTTCTTGAGTCAGTGAGCGCCGGTGGAGGACTCGTCGTCAGATCGCGATAGACCGGCGACGGAGGCGCTTCCATCACTTTCCAGGCCAATCCGACCGCCCCGATACCGACCGCCACGAGCACGACACAGGAAAAGGCGACCCCCACACACAGCAGGACAATCGATCGCGTCGTCGAAAAACAGGATCCGATAAACGACGAGATGCCGATGCGGACCCGCGCCACTCGCGAAGTAAACCGGGGGCGCGGCCTTGGCGGCGCCGAGTGATCCTGCGTATAGACCTGGCTTTTCTCTCCCGTTGAGTCAAAAAGTACATCAACTGCCGACGCGGCGACCGAGAGCGCAGGTTCTGTCTTCAAGTAAGCGGATTCGATGCCGGGATCCTGCCACGTCGCGGAAGGCGGCGGAGGAACATTCACAAACGTGATCGCTTCACTCGCCCGAACCCACTCCGGTCTCGTATCTTCCTGAGGAACAATTTTCTCCAGGATAGGCGCGACCGCTTCAACGACACGATTCGCCTCCGAAGGAACCGCTTCCCATCCACCACTGCGCGATAGCTCAGCGACCGCGTCAGACGGTTTCTCAACCTGCGGTAACGGAGCTGGCGGAACGACTGGGGCCTCCCCCTTCTCCTTGTCCCAATTTCGCTTCTTTTCAGACGGGCGATGGGACTGAACATCGACTTCGCCAGTGCTCCAATCCGACAGTGCGTCCATCGAGGCAGCGGATGCAGATGACGCATCACTCAGCGCTGCGGAGAGCGGAGGAGCTGCGGCGACCGGCAACAGTGCGATGAGACTTTCAGGAGGCTCTGCGGAAACTGGTTCAGATGCGGGCGGTATTTCCGGGATTACGGCTGAGAATGAAGGCTCCGGAGCAGAGACCTCCGGTACCGGCGCCATGGACTGCGGCTCCATAAAAGATGGGAGCGAAACCAGTTCGGATTCACTGGCTGGCTCGACCGGCTCTGACAGCGACGGCACCGATAGGTCCACCTTGAAGGAGCTTGAATCGTCGCTCGAAAAAGTCGGTGGCTCCTCTGGCAACGAGAGTTCTTCCGCAAGAAGCGCCGATGGCAACGGCTCAGGATCGTTGAACGAGACGAGCGGTTCAGGAGTTGATGTACCAGATGGGGAAGAGAGCTCTGGTTCTGACACTGATTCTGGTTCCCTCGAATCCTGTAAACTCGTATCGGGCTTGGAAAGTGCGGCGGGTGAACTCGGCGACAAAGTTCCTGCAGCAAGCTTCCATGCGCCGTCGAAGACGGTATTCCATGAAAATGGGACCGTGGACGAGGAATCAGCGGCGGGCAGGGTCGAGACTTCTGGCTCTGGAAGTGCTGCAGGAATCGTTGACGGCTCCGCTGTAAAGATCGACTCACTAGCCTCCGTTAAATCTGGCACAGGAGCTGGACTCGACAATTGCTCTGTTACAAGTTCAGGCTGAGATGTTCCCTCCGATTGAGCCACCGGAGCCGGCAATGGGACCACTTCTTCAATCCTGGTTGTGGTGTTCTCTACCTGTTCCCAGGGCATGGGAGCAGACAATCCCGTCGATTCGACGGAAGAAGTGATGGCTTCTTCGACCTCCGCTATGCCCGCCTCATCCTCCATCTCATCATCGCGGTCTCCACTCGATGGAGGCTGCGGCTCGACCAATATCGATGACAACATTTCCTGATCGAGGCGATTGACCTCTTGGGTTGGCCCGGTAGGTTCAGACGGTGGAACCTCCAGTTCCTGTGGAGCCAAGCTGACCGGCGCTTGATCTATTGAAACGTCAGAGACATCCGGCGATTCGATGACGGGATTCGACAAAGTGGGTGAGGGAGACTCGTAACTCGGAGAAGCCTCGTCAAACTGCTCCCACGGCATCACATCAGGAGGGCTAGATGTTTCAGCGGTTGCGAAGGCTTCGTCCTGGGGCTGCGAAACATGGACTTCCGATGACGTCACTGTGGCAGAGGCCGACGGATGAGGCGCAAGAAGTTCACCTGTCTGTATGTCGAAAAGAGAGGCAAACTGACAAGCCACAGCACTGGCAGGCGCAAGCTCTCTTACCTTGGCATAGAGCTGAGAAGGCTTCTTGGGATTTTCAGAGTCTGCGTCCTCGATGAGAATGTCGATAGCCTTGCCCAATTCGGCCACTGCTGCCACAGCATCTCCCTTTTCCTCGTACACATGGGCCAAGAGTTCGAGGAACGGGACGCAACGAGGCCCGGCAGCCAAATATTCGCGTAACAAGGATTCCGCCAGCCAGAGGTCTTGTCGCCCGATCGCTTCATCGGCGAGGGACTCGAACGCTTGACGAGCCGTGACAAGACTGCCAAGTCGTAGATGCAGCGTGGCAAAGAGCCGTCGCGCTTCCACGTTTCGAGGGTCGAGCGCAAGCAGCTCTTTCAACGCAGTGGACGACCGGCCGTACTTGCCGGTGTTCATGTTGGTGACGGCTTCCTCGAGAAGCGCGCTTTTCTTGCTATAACCGACCACCCCCTGCTTGTGTACACGGGGGGGAGTCTTTTTGTCAGTTTTTTGAGGGGGTTTCTTATCGGTCCGCACGTTACAACCTTAGCAGATCATTGAGATATGCGAGGCGGCTTCTCTAGCCGCTTTGCGCCATAATTCGCTTCCAGTCTGTTTTTACGATCTTGAGGGGAAGGTAAACCAGGCAGAGACATGCAATCCTAGTGCCATTACGATCTTCACAGACGATGTGAATGCCCTTTATTATTAATGTGTTGGAGGAGCCACTCCCCCCTCATTCTCCCGTTCATTTTTCAAAAATGAACAAGCCCGCCAAGAACCGCCGCCGGGAAAGCCTTCACTCGGAGCGCAGGGGACTGGCTCCGCTGTCTGCGGCGGTGCCTGTCCCGCTCCCACACGACCATCTGATCCAGGAAATCCAGTGCTAGCCAGCAGCTGCAGCAGTCGCTCATGCCTCCGGCGCCCGTCTGGTTGTGCCGATGACAAGCCATATGGTACCGTCATAAGTCCTATTTTAACGCTTGAGGCGGTCCGGGGAAGATCGGTCTCTCCTCATATTACTTGGGAGTTATGGATTTTTTCTCTGTCGGACAATTACGGTGGGTCAGGCAGGCTTCTCTTATCTGTCTGCTGGCAATAGTGTGTGGACTGCTGCTCCCTCTCGCTCCGCGGGCTGAATCAGGAGGAGCATCTTCCGGACGCGTCTCCCTCGACTTCAATGATGTCGAACTCTCTGTTTTTGTTCGTTTCATCAGCGAGTTGACCGGCAAGAACTTTGTCTTGGATGATGTCGTCAAGAAGGCCGGGGGAAAAATCAGCGTGTACTCCCCTACCAAGGTCACGCACGATCAAGCCTACAGCATGTTCGTCGCGGCACTCGAGGTCAGTCGTCTGGCTGTCATCACGAAAGGGGGCATTCATCAAATCGTGGCGATGGGGGATCTGCCTCCGGAGCGAGGGGCCTTCGTCTACAAACTCAAACATGCCAATGCGACCGACCTTGCCGCCATCCTGACCAACCTCGTCGCCCGGTCCCAGACCGTGGCACAGACAGCGCCTGGCACAAGGCCACTATTTAGACCCTTGAGCGAATTCGAAGCCCCCGTCCAGGTCTTTGCCGACAAGGCCACAAATTCGATCATTATCAGTTCGACCAAAAGCGCCTATACCAAACTGCAGGCCGTCATTCGAGACTTGGATACGCGTCGACATCAGGTCTTTGTCGAAGCCGTCATCTTGGAGGTGCAGGTCGATCGGCTCAGACAGATCGGAAGCGACCCTATTCAGGTCATAGGCGCAGGCCAGAGCGGTTCACTGCGAGGCGCTGCTGGATTCAATACCGCGCCAGAAAATTTGGCAACTATCGCACAGGCCATTACTGGCGCTGCAACCGGAGGAGCCATATCGGCCCTCAACACGATCAACGTGCGCGCATTCTTACAACTGCTGCTGAGCCTCACAGACACAAATGTCCTGTCGACCCCCCAAGTGCTCGCCGCAGATAACCAAAAGGCCAAAATCGTCGTGGGTGAAAATCGTCCGTTCCCCACAGGTCAGGCCCAGGGAATCACAGGCGGGACCCTTGTCACGATCGAACGAAAAGATGTCGGCGTCACACTGGAAATCACTCCCCAAGTCCTGGAGAACGACCTGATCCGATTAGATATCAAGCAGGAGATTACCGCGATTGCAGAGAATGTCGCACAAACGATCGGGAGCGGGACTGCTAGCATCCCGGTCGGACCCACCACGACCAAACGGTCAATGGAGACGATCACCATCGCAAAAGATCAACAGACGATCGTCATCGGAGGGCTCGTGCGGGATAACCTCATCCTCAACGAGCGGAAAGTTCCTCTCCTGGGAGATATTCCATTTATAGGTTGGCTCTTCCGCTTCGAAAGCCGATCGACCCAGAAACTCAATCTGCTCGTATTCCTGACCCCAACCCTCATCCGGGATGATATAGACGTAGTGGAGTTGAATGCCCGCAAATCAACGGAATTGGGAACACTGCAGCGGGAAACTCGGATCGAGGAGCCCACAAGGCTTAAGCAAGACGTCTTAGAAAAACTCGAACGCCAGAATGGAACGTTCCGCACCCTTCCGAATACGGTAGATTCATCCGCTCCGCTCCAACCACCCGTGCGACCTGAATAATGCTCTAATTCTAGAGCATCGCGTAACAACTTTAAAAATTAGTCGGCATGGGTATGGGGTGAGTGACGGGTTTCGAACCCGCGACCTCCGGATCCACAATCCGGCGCTCTAACCAACTGAGCTACACCCACCATTCAGGAGTGACAGAAGAGGAGCGATCATAACAAAGGAGGAATCGCTGCCGCAACCGCATCGGAGAGCAGTCCTTGGTCAAGGGTCATTTGTCATTGGCGCACAATTGACTGTGGGCCAGTGACTCTTGACGATTGTCATCCCCTGGCATCAAAGGCCGCCTGCATTTCTGTGAGGATTGTGGCGACGGCGGCAGCGGGATCCGAAGCATCTCTGATGGGTCGACCAACCACCAGATAATCTGCCCCCGCCGAAATCGCCTGGGTAGGCGTGGTTGCCCTGGCATGATCATCGACACCTTCGCCGGTGGGGCGCACACCGGGCGTAACGATCAGAAATCGTGGACCGACCTTGGAGCGGAGGATCAACGGCTCTTCGCCAGACGCCACCACCCCGTCACAGCCCACCTCGGATGCTAACAAGGCACGTGCGGTGACTAGGTCCTGGACGGTCCGCTGAATGCCCATATCCCGGAGATCATGGCTGTCGAAATTGGTCAGCACCGTTACAGCCAACAGTTTCAGCGTGGATGTTCCACGGCCTTGGACCGCTGCGACCAGCGCCTTGCGGTTGGCATGGACCGTCAAGAATTCTACGCCCATCGCCGCAACCCGCGCAGTGGCTCGACGAACAGTCTCTTCGATATCGAGAAACTTGAGGTCCAGAAACACCCGCTTCCCTCGCGCGATCAGGTGCTGAACCATCTCCGGTCCGGCAGCCGTGTACAGTTCGAGCCCGACCTTCACGAATACAATTTTATCCTGCACTCGATCGAGAAGCCGTTCAGCCTCAGCGCGTGAGGGCACATCAAGGGCGAGGATTAAGCGGTCACGGGCAATAATGGTTGACATAGGTTTGTTCCTTTGAAATAGCTCACCTTGACGCTACATTGAGCCCTATGGTACAAGTACGCTCTTTTTTCAGAGGAGTCTACTATGCCGGTTGTCCATAAATCGACCATTCGCAGAGCCCGCCAAGCTATCAAGCATCGCGACCGTAACCGTGCGACGCTGGGCGCCCTCAAGAGCCTCGTCAAGAAAGTCCAAGCGGCCGTGGCCGAAAAGAAGGTCGAGGATGCGAAAGTCTCCCTGCGCCAAGCCACGTCGGCGCTTGGTAAGGCCGTGACAAAGGGTGTGATGAAGCCGAATACGGCCTCGCGCCGCATTGGCCGCCTCACGGTCCACGTCAACGCCTTGTCTGCTTTCCGCCCGTAATCGTTCGCACATTCGAGATGGTTCTCCCCTTCATCGCTAGCGGTGCCACAACGCTACGGCCCGATGAAGGAGGAGGCACGTTGACCGCTGCGCGATTGCATAACCGCAACAATAGGTCTTCAAGAATTCGCGCGGGGCGCCCACCGCTTCCACCCTTCAACTTGGCATCGGCATCCAAAAACAATCGAAGCGCTTCATGCAGGTGCGCGTCAGGAAACTGATCGAGAAACGCCCGCACCTTGTAGGGATCCATGCGCAAAGTCCTGGCGGCCTCCCCTTCACGGCCCCCTTGCTTGGCGACTTCCTTCACCTTCCACAGTCTCCGGTATTGCCAGGCCAGCGAGCCAAGAATTCTCAGTGGAGCCTCTCCCGCTTCCAAATTCCTGGCCAAGATCGCCAACACCCGCCCACGGTCTTTCCCGCCGATCGCCAACGTCAAATCAAACACTGAAGCGCCAGGCTCCGTGCCGCGCAACGTCGCCACATCGCCGACCGTAACAACCTGGCCGGGCGAGACATAGGAAGCCAGCTTTTCCAGCTCACGCCTGACCGAGTAGAGCGAGCCACCACACACCTCTTTCAGTAGCTCGATGGCCTCCCCATTGAGCCGAACTCCGACCCGCTCGGCATCCTGCTTCAGCCAAGGAAGCCACTGTGCCTCTTTGAGGGGGGAACAATCGACCGTCACGGCAACCTTCGCCAGTGCCTGGGTGAACTTGAGCCGCCCATCAAGCTTTGGTGCGACGAAGATCACGGACGTGGAGTCATTCGGCCCCTTCAGATAGGAAAGGATGGCGTCGCACTCCCGGGCTGGAAGTTTATCGGCCGCTTTCACTACCACGACTCGCCGAGCCGCAAATACGGCTACTTCAGAGGCACAGGTGATAATCTCTGCACCGCTCACGTCGTCTCCATAGAATAAATCGCAATTGAAATCGCTCTCGCCTTCTCCCAATAACGCGGACTTCAGGGCACCCAGAGCCATATCGCGCAGCAAATCTTCCTCTCCGACCACCAGGTACAGCGGCGCAACCGTTCCTTGCGCAAGCTGCGCGGTGAGTTGGGCGTGTGAAATAGCTGAGGCCACAGTGGATTCCGATTTATTTGACGTTGGTGCCCGCGCTGTCCGACGCTGGGCGGTCGGTCGGCTTTGCCAGCTGCCCCGATTCCAACTGGAGCAGAAAGCGAGACGCCAAGTCCTCAGCGATAAAACGGCCGGCTTGTTCCAAGGCCCGATTCTGGAGGACACGGTTAAATTGCAGGTCGGGCGTGACAAAAAACTCCGAGGCGCCCTTCGCCGTTTGCGCCCACACGAGACGTTGCGTCCTGGTTTCCTCCACCTTAACGATCACCACGACCTCTGCGCGGCTTTCGAGCGTGGTGGTCTGGCTGAAACTGAGCGTCGGAAGTGTCACCGAGAGAATTTGCCCGGACAGCACAAGATCGGCTGCCTCAGTCTCTGACACTATCTGCGCTCCGCTGCCGGACGAAAACTCATGGCGCAGATAGTTGGTATATCGGGTCTCCAAGTTGGGTTCAAAACTCCTATTCTCTAAGACCTGGATTACCAGCCGCGGAGGCGGTGACGTAGAAGAGGAGGTCGCCTCCGCCCCCCCGATCGTAGGCCCGGCTCCCTCCACACGGAACTGATAGCCGCATGCGCTGAGCGACAGGCTCAACGCCAAGGACAAAGTAAAAAGGCAAAAGTAAAAAGTTTCTGAGCATCCCCTTTTACCTTTAAACTTTTTACTTTTTACTTGCCGCATCGCTACACCACAAAGTTCATCAGTTTTTTTTCGACATACACAATCTTCTTTGGCTCTTTGCCCTGTAGCCACTCAGCGACCTGTGTAAGAGCCAGCTCTTCGACCTGCTCGCGAGTGGCATCGGCTCCCACGTCGAGTTTAGCCCGCAACTTCCCATTCACCTGGATCGGGATGGTCAATCGATCACTGACTGTCAGAGCCGGATCGAAGATCGGCCAAGACTCCTGAGAAATACTCGGCTTATGACCCAGCACCTCCCATAGTTCCTCAGCCAGATGGGGCGCGAAGGGCGCCAGAAGCAAGACGAATGGCTCGATCAAGGATCGGGAACGCTGCTCGGTTTTCGTCATCTCGTTGGTAAACACCATCATCTGAGAAATCGCGGTGTTGAACCGCAACCCTTCGATGTCTTCCGTCACCTTCTTGATCGTCTGGTGGAGCAACCGTTGGTGTTCGAGGGTGGGAACCGTCCCCGCCACGGTGCTGGAGAGCCGGCCTTCTTCATTCACCATAAGCCGCCAAGCCCGCTCAAGAAAGCGCGTGACTCCTTCTACGCCCCTCGTGCTCCAAGGTTTCACCGCCTCCAGCGGGCCCATGAACATTTCATAGAGCCGCACCGCATCGGCCCCAAACTGGTCCATGATCTCATCGGGATTCACGACGTTGCCACGGGATTTCGACATCTTCTGGTTGTCTTCCCCCAGCACAATCCCTTGATGCACCAGTTTCTTAAACGGCTCCGGCGTACTGACCGCCCCGATGTCGTACAGCACCTTGTGCCAAAAACGTGAATAGAGCAAATGCAGCACCGCATGTTCGCTGCCGCCGATATAGAGATCCACCGGCATCCAATAATGCTCCTGCGCCGGATCGACGAGTTGCCCCTGATTCTTTGGATCGATGAACCGGAGATAGTACCAGCAGGAACCGGCCCACTGAGGCATCGTGTTGGTTTCACGGCGGGCCGGCGCCCCACTGATCGGATCGATGGTCGTCAGCCAGTCGGTTAAATTTGCGAGCGGGCTTTCGCCGTTCCCGGACGGTTTGAAGTTGTTGGTCTCCGGCAACAGCAGCGGCAGCT
This sequence comes from Nitrospiraceae bacterium, assembly GCA_031418735.1. Classification (GTDB taxonomy): domain Bacteria; phylum Nitrospirota; class Nitrospiria; order Nitrospirales; family Nitrospiraceae; genus Palsa-1315. Next base: position 10,413 of record JANOJM010000021.1, read on the forward strand.
GCTCTTCCGGAAGCGGAAGGGCTTGGCCATCGACCCACACAATCGGAAAGGGCTCGCCCCAATACCGCTGACGGGCAAACAGCCAATCCCGCAACTTATAGTTCACCGCCTTGCGGCCCTTGCCCTGCGATTCCAACCAGGCCGTGATTTTCGGAATGGCATCATCCGGCGTCAACTCATTGATGGTAAAACTTCTGTCCGGCGTCATGGAGTTGACGACGGTCCCCTTGCCGGTTTCGACGAAGGCCTCTCGTTCAACCTGACCGCCCGCAATCACTTCGCGGATCGGCAAGCCATAGGTCTTCGCAAAGACCCAGTCTCGCTCGTCGTGCGCCGGCACAGCCATGATGGCCCCGGTCCCGTAGCCCATCAACACGTAGTCGGCGATCCAAATGGGCAGCGGTTCCTTATTCACCGGATTCACCGCATAGCCGCCGGTAAAGACCCCGGTCTTTTCCTTTTCGAGTTCCTGCCGTTGAAGATCACTTTTTCTGGCCGCTGCCTCGCGATAGGAAGTAACTTCGGTGCGGCAATCGGCGGTCGTGACGACCGCTACTAGCGGATGCTCAGGGGCCAGCACCATATAGGTGGCGCCGAACAGGGTATCAGGCCTCGTCGTAAAGATCCGAACCATACCGGGAGCGCCGACAAGATCGAACTCGACTTCCGCGCCGATCGATCGGCCGATCCAATTTTTCTGCATCTCCAACGTGCTGGCCGGCCATTCGACCAGCTTCAAGTCTTCGAGCAGCCGATCGGCATAGGCCGTGATTTTCAAGACCCATTGGCGCATCGGTTTGCGGACTACATCGAACCCGCCGACTTCGCTCTTGCCGTCGATAATTTCTTCATTCGCGAGCACCGTCCCCAGAGCAGGGCACCAGTTCACCGGCACTTCCGCCACATAGGCCAGCCCTCGTTCGAACAGTCTCAAGAAGATCCACTGTGTCCACCGATAATACTCGGGATCGATCGTGCTGATCTCGCGTTCCCAGTCATAGGAGAGCCCGACCCGTTTCATCTGGCGCTTAAAGGTCGCGATGTTCTCCGCTGTCGTGATAACCGGATGGATTCCGGTCTTCACCGCATACTGTTCGGCAGGAAGCCCGAATGCATCCCACCCCATCGGGTGTAGTACATTAAAGCCCCGCATACGTTTGTAGCGGGAGACGATGTCGGTGGCAGTGTATCCCTCAAGATGCCCGACGTGGAGGCCCGATCCGGACGGGTAGGGGAACATATCGAGGCAATAGAATTTTGGCTTGGCCCGGTCGTCAGCGACGCGGAAGGTCCGGTGCTCCTCCCAATAGGCCTGCCACTTCACTTCAAGGGCGTGATGATCGTAGGTTTTGCTCATGCTGGGAATGAATCGTTCTCGTCTCAAAAAAGAGGATGGACTCTAACATAGACCAGTGGGAGCAACAAGAATCGACGAGGGAGGGGTTCATATGAGACAGGAGCACATCACGCAGGATGCTCAAAATGGCTGTCCAGCAAGCCCGCAGCAAGCGAAGACCGGAAGCGTACCCTCTGGGGTACGTTGAGGATCTGAGCGAAGCGAGAACGCCGCTGGCGGACGTTTTCAGCATCCTGCTAAATCGCAGGCCGCCCGTTGAGGAGTGAAGAGAAACCAGTAACTGAGACGAACTGAGTGAGCGGAGCGGGGGGCAGCTGAGAGCTCGACTTGGCACTATGAATCAACTGGGCGACGCCAAATTGTTTTGCCGCAACTAGGCAGCCTTCATCATCATCCATGAAGAGAGACCTTGCCGGGTCAAACCCCAGCAACCGCTGACAATTGGGCCAATACTCCGGACGCATTTTTAGATACCCCACTTCAAATGCGTTCACGATTCGATCGACATGCCGATCGAGCCCAGTCTTGGCAACTTTCACCGACACACCCGACTCATGGGCGTTCGTCACAATCGTCACACGCTTCCCGAGTTGGCGAAGGTAGCGCAGGAATTCTTCCGCGCCGGGCAGGAAGCCGATCATATGGTCCAATTCCTTATGCATCGCCACCACATCAAGGCCCACCTGCTTGGTCCAGTAGTGCAGATCAGTCCAGGCCAATTCACCTTCGACTGAGCGGTACATAGCCATGAGTTTGTCCCGAGACTCTTCTATCTGGAGGCCGTGAAGCGCGGCATAACGACGCGGCAATTCCTCTTCGAAAAAGAAATTGTCAAAATGGCGGTCGAGCAGCGTCCCGTCCATATCGAGCAGGACGTCGTCGATCTCGCCCCAATCGACGGCGTAAGGGGTCAAGGGTAAGGGGTCAGGGGTCATGAGCAAAGTATAGCGGAGGCCGCCCGAGAAGACGAGCCGGTTGTGTTTGCCAAAATTCTTATGTTACGGTCGAAGAACGATTCCCCATGCCACGCACAAAAAGCACCAAAACCAGTCCCTTACAGACAGCTCCGGTATCGTCAGCAACGACGGCTCACCCGCCGATTGTCGCCATTATCGGCCGCCCCAACGTCGGCAAGTCGACGCTCTTTAATCGCATGCTCGGCAGACGAACGGCCATCGTGGACGACGTCCCAGGTGTCACCCGGGATCGTAACTACGCCGATGCCACCTATCGGAACCGGCCATTTCGCCTGGTAGATACAGGGGGGCTGGACCCGTCCGCTTCGGAGGGCATGCTGGCCCTCATCAAGCGCCAATCAGAGCTCGCCATTGCAGAAGCAGACCTGTTGATCCTGCTGATGGATGGCCGGACCGGGCTGACGACCCCGGACCAGGAAGTCGTTCGTCTCTTGCGCGGAACGCCGAAACCATTGTTTGTTGTGATCAACAAGATCGATACCCCTAAGGTCGAAACGCTCGTGGCGGATTTCTATCAGTTGGGCACGGAAACGCTCTATCCTATTTCTGCGGAGCATGGCATCGGCGTTTCCGACCTCCTGGATGCCATCTATCCATTTCTCCCGGTCCCTGATGAGAACCCAGAACAGACGACAATGCCCCGCATTGCCGTCGTTGGACGACCGAATGTCGGCAAATCCACGCTGGTGAATGCCGTGCTTGGTGAAGACCGAGTGGTAGTCAGCGATGTGCCGGGAACCACCAGGGATTCGATCGATTCGATTGCCCTCCATCAAGGTCGACGGTATCTCTTCACCGATACTGCCGGTATTCGGCGGCGTGGAAAGATCGATCGAGGGATCGAAGGCTACAGCGTAGTCCGATCGCACCTAGCCATTGGCCGGTCCGACCTCGGGATATTGCTGCTCGATTCTGTAGAAGGCGTGACTGAGCAGGACACCAAGATCGCCGGGATCATCATCAAGCAAGGACGGGCCTGCTTCCTGCTGGTGAATAAATGGGATCTCCGGGAAGGCGATAGCCAGGCCCGGCAGGAGGTCGAACTGGAGCTTCGGCGGCGCTTTCCCTTCCTGACCTGGGCGCCAGTCCTCTTCGCATCCGCCGCTCATCCCGACTCGCTCAGCCAGCTCTTTCCCACCATCGATAGAGTATTTGCGGCTTTTTCAAAGCGGATCCCGACCGGAGCATTAAACAAATTTCTCCAGGAGATACTCGCCACGCACCCCCTACCGGTGCGCAAAGGTAAACCGACGAAGATCACCAAGTCTGCCTTTATGACTCAGGTCGCGACACAACCGCCGGTCTTTGCGTTGTTCGTCGGTCACCCGGACAATATCACTCCCGCCTACCTCCGCTTTCTGGAGAACCAACTCCGCGAGGAATATGGATTCGAGGGAACCCCGATTCGTATGCTGGTCCGCAAGAAGTAGTTAGGTCTGAGGAGCGGGCTTGTTCAATTGCCGCCACCATAACACAGTCTTTGTGCGCAAACTGGCTTTAGCCACCACATTGCTGTCGATATATACGGGATAATCGCGCTTCCTGCACCTATCGTTGGGTGCAACTCTTGCACAGAGGGGGGAGAACATTCCCCGGAAAGGAAACGCATGCCACAATCATTTTCGCAAAGCCAAGCAAACTCGCCGCAGAATGATGCCTCCGGCATGATTGTATTTTCCTCATCCGCTCGCATCCTGCACATGAACGGACCAGCCCGCGCTCTGATGGCGTTGTTCAATACGTCCCATGATCTCTGGCCACAGGTGACGCCTGAGTCCATGCCATCCATTTTCACGGAACTCTGTGACGATGTGCAGGCACAGCTCCAACGTCGAATCGAGGCGCAAGACCCGGCACAATTCGAAATACGCCGCATCTGCCACATGGTCACACCGCCCCTCCTGCTCACAGGATTCGGCGTACAGAATTCGACCAACCATGAGATCCGGATCATCCTGACCCTCACCCCTCTGCCCTCCGCTCCATGCGATGCCATGGATTCACGATACTTCCACCCGTCGACCGACGGA
>JANOJM010000022.1:0-2140 GCA_031418735.1 Nitrospiraceae bacterium
GAGCGCACCAAAGGGAAGCAGGAATTCGTGGGGCGGTCGAGGACTATACCGGCAAGGTGCTGGTGGTGGTGTTTGAGAGCGATAAGCCGGAAGACTTCTTGGATTTCGTGATGGCGCTCCACGAAACGCCGATTTTCACCTGCATTGGCAAGCGCCCTCAATGACTGTGGCGCCGAAAGTGGGATTTGAGGCGTTAGAGAATCTGCGGCGACTGACTAGGAGGAGGAAGCTCAAAGAGGAAGCGGGTACCAGCGAGGTACATCTTGTCTTGGGCGTCCACCTCAATGGGGCGAGTCCAACAGACTTCCACGAGTTTGGTACTCTGCTCTTTCCTTGCCTCTGAGGGCACCTGAATCTCAACCACCTGTTGGTTGTTCACTTTCTCTGGAAGCAAGAGCAGCAGGCCTCTACCACTACGATTGATGACGTGGCCGGATCCCGTAATCAACTTCACAGCATCAGCCCCCGCAGGCGTTGTCAACTCGAAGAGGCACACGAGTTTGCAGGGGACACGCTCACTATCCCGTCGTTCCTGTTGAGTCGGCATTTTTATTTTCCGGATTGCTGTAGATGCTTGTAGAGAAATGCTTCGCGGGAGCGATTGTGCTCCCAGTTCGTGGGGATTGCAAGTGTTCTTTTTCTTTACAGATGAGAAAACCTTAGCCCATCAGGGCCGGTCGGATGCTAGCCATCCGGTTCCCATTCATCTGGTTCGCCGCTTGTGGATTCGAGCGCTCCATCGCTAAGATGTTCCTTCCCCCGTCAGTATCGTGAAGCGGCCAAAGGCGTCGCCTCGCTTTCAGTACTCGGAGGACTGAGTGGCCTTGAGCTGGGGACGACCGGGGACATCCTTGGCGTGACGATGCTGGCAGCGGTAATGAATTGGTCGGAATTTTTGAGAAATTCTGAATTGCATCACAGGAGTTCTGACATGATGAATTCCCCTCGCACGATCGTCGGCATCTTAGTCGGCGGCGGGCCGGCCCCCGGCATCAACAGCGTCATCAGTGCCGCCACGATCCGGAGCATCGTGGGTGGTTGCGACGTGATGGGCATCTTGGACGGGTTCAAGTGGTTGATGGACGGGAGCATCAGTCACGTAAAGCCCCTCTTGTCTGAAGAGGTGAGTCGCATCCATTTTCGAGGTGGCTCATTGCTCGGCACGTCGCGGGCGAATCCTACGAAAAAGGCGGAATTACTCGAGCAGGTTCTATCGACCTTGGCCCGGCTGGGCATCACGAAGCTGATGACGATTGGCGGTGACGACACGGCCTATTCCGCGCTCACATTGGAAGAAAGGGCGGCGGGTCGTCTCTCCGTCGTGCATGTGCCGAAGACAATCGATAACGATCTGGATCTTCCTCACGGCATTCCGACATTCGGGTTTCAGACCGCGCGACATGTCGGGGTAGAGATTGTGAAAAACCTGATGGTAGATGCGCATACGACATCCCGCTGGTATTTCGTCGTGACGATGGGGCGGAAAGCCGGCCATCTGGCGTTGGGAGTTGGAAAGGCGGCGGGTGCGACCGTGACGCTGATTCCCGAGGAATTCCGTCAGCGACCGGTGAAGCTGTCGGCGTTGGTCGATACATTGGCAGCGGCCATCATCAAACGGGCGAGCGAAGGACGATTCGACGGTGTCGCCGTGTTGGCCGAGGGGTTAGTCGAGGTGCTGGACCCTCAAGACCTGGGAGGGCTCGATCATGTCGAACGAGATCAGCATGGCCACATCAGGCTCTCGGAGATCGACATCGGGGATGTACTCAAGCGTGAAGTCAGCAGAGTGCTGGGTGGATTCGGCCTTACACTGACGATTGTACCGAAGAACGTCGGGTATGAGTTGCGCTGTGCCGATCCGATCCCCTTCGATATGGAGTACACACGCGATCTCGGGTATTGTGCGGCGCAGTTCCTCCTCGAGGGAGGCAATGCCGCTATGGTTTCGATCCAGGAAGGGCGGTTCACGCCGATTCCGTTTAAGCAGATGCTGGATCCCACCACCGGACGGGCAAAGGTTCGAATGGTGGATATCGACTCCGAGTCGTATCAGATCGCGCGGCGCTACATGATCCGTCTGGCTCCGGAGGATATGGCCGATACGCAGACGCTAGGGCGGTGCGCCTCGGTTGTAGGATTG
>JANOJM010000023.1:0-11721 GCA_031418735.1 Nitrospiraceae bacterium
CGGACGCATCTTTGAATGCGTGTTTGAGCTGATTCTGGATATCCGGGTCACCGCTGAGCACCAAAACATTGAAGGCGGAGGGCGTACGCGACATGAAAGCTCCAGAAGAGAAATGGAAAAGAGGTGCGGATTATTGCCCAGGGCCAATTTGATGTCAATCAAGAAAATACAGAGGGATTCGTTCTTGTCCTCAATTCTCTTGACAGATTCGTTGCTGGTTCGTGCTGGCGAATCGCTCGATCAGGGAGTTAAAAGTCGTGGTGGCACAGGCCAGTCTATTTGGTCTGTTCGGTCTGTCTGTCTGGTTTATCTGGTTTGTTTTGTTGATCTGGTTGATTTGGTTCATCCGGTTAGTTTCGTTCAACCAAACAAACAAGACAAACCAAATAAACCACAGAACACTTCTTCCGCCGGCGAGCTGGTTCAGTCTCCCGCTGAGATCTAGCCCATAAGAACCCTCGGCGAGGGGTGGCTTGACAGCAGAGTCGCTCGGCAGGTATAAAGCACCGTATGTATTTTAATTCCTACCGGAATACTCATGTATGAAAGTATCCCTCAGAGCCACCTATGGAATCATGGCAGCCGTCGATTTAGCCATGCATCTTGGGACAGCACCAGTCCAAGCGAAATCGATTGCACGTCGTCAAGCTATTCCTGCTCGCTTTCTTGAACAGGTTCTCCATGGCATGAAGAAGGCCGGTCTTGTGTCGAGTCTTCGAGGGGCTCAAGGGGGCTACGTGCTTACGAAGAAACCATCCGAAGTATCGGTTGTCGAGATCCTCGAAGCGCTTGATGGTCCGCTTTCGCTTCCAAGTGGCGGAGCTGGCCGTGCACAGGGGCGACGACTCGGCAAACCGGAACTGCTACTGGGGAAGGTCTGGGAGCAGGTCTATCAAGCGGAGCGCCATGTGCTCGAAGCCATAAGCGTGGAAGAATTAGCGGGCCAGCAACGAGTGCTCGAACAAGAACGGTCGTTGATGTATCACATTTGAGGTCACTTATGAGTCATGCACCAGTCAGCATGGTTCCCATCAAGACAGAGCCTATTCCTCCTGCCATTCTTGAGGAGATCGAGACGTTCGAGGTTGAGGCGCTGCGCATGGCTTCCGGCGATGTCTCGCTCGATCTGTTCAGGCCGTTCCGTCTGCAGTACGGCATTTATGGTCAGCGGCAAGCCGGTGTCCAGATGGTCCGTATCAAGATCCCCTTCGGGGGGCTGACGGCGAATCAACTGCGTAGAGTTGCAGAACTAACCGAGCAATATGCGACTGGCGTCGGGCATGTGACCACGCGACAGGATATCCAGCTGCACTTTGTTGAACTAACGGATGTGCCGGCCATCATGCGCGGACTGGCCGAAGTCGGTTTAACTACTAGAGAAGCTTGCGCCAACACGGTTCGTAATGTGACAGCCTGCCACCTTGCCGGGATTTGTCAGGGGGAAGTGTTCGATGTGACACCCTATGCGAAAACCGTCGCATTGCATCTCTTGCGGAATCCGCTCAACCAGAGCCTCCCGCGCAAATTTAAAATTGCCTTCTCCGGTTGCAAACAGGACTGCGCGCTCACACCGATCCACGATATCGGGCTTCTCGCTGCCAAGCGCGCGGACGGAGTCATCGGCTTTCGCATGGTCGCAGGCGGCGGTCTTGGATCGGCCCCCCGTATTGCGCAGGTTCTTCGGGAGTTCACCCCCATGGATGAGCTCATTCCGAGTGTGGAAGCGGTGATTCGGGTATTTGACACCTTGGGGAATCGAAAAAACCGCACGAAGGCCCGGATGAAGTTTGTGATCGAGAAGCTGGGCTTCGCAGAGTTCAAGCGCCGTTGGGAAGAGGCGTATGTGTCGATGGGCCATGCCCGTCCGACCCATGAGCCCATCAAGTTACTGTCGTATCCGGATGAACCAGTCCCCCTCATCATGCCGACGTCGAATGGGTCGAAGCGGGCGGCGGTGCAGACCAATGGGCATGTAGACGGCGTGCCTGTGGAGACGCCGTTTGAGATGTGGCGCCGCACCAATGTGGTGCGTCAGAAGCAAGAGGGCTATGTTGCCGCAGTGACCAAATTATTCATGGGCGATCTCACGACAGAGCAGATGCTGCTCATCGCCGATCTTGCGGATCGTTACTCCAACGGCAACATTCGGACGACGATCAATCAAAATATGATCATTCGATGGATTCCGGAGTCGCGCATCGCCGAGCTCTATGCCGACCTAGCTTCACAGGGCTTGGCCGATCCCGGCGCCGAATTGGTCGAAGATATTATCGCCTGTCCCGGCACCGACACGTGCGGATTAGGGATCACGTCCTCCAAGGGGCTTGCGCGAGCCTTGGCAGAGGTATTTCCGGCCGGGCGGGTTCCCGAGGATTTGAAGGATGTGAGCGTCAAGATCAGCGGGTGTCACAACTCCTGCGCGCAGCACCATATCGCCACGATCGGTTTGCATGGAGTAGGAAAGCGCATTGGCGAGCATGTCGCGCCCTTCTATGAACTGCATTTAGGCGGGCGGGTTAACGGGACGGCGAAGATTGGCCAGATGGTCGTCAAGCTGCCGGCCAAGAGCGTATCGGCTGCGATTACGCACCTGATCGACGTCTATCGGCGTGACCGTCTCTCAGGCGAAGGGTTGCCTGCATTCATCGATCGTGCGGGTAAGGTCAAGCTCAAGGATGAATTGATCCCCTACACCATCGTTCCGTCCTTTCAAGATGATGCGACCTTCTACTACGACTGGGAAGGAGAAGCAGAGTTTGTCTTGGAGGATCTCGGGCCAGGTGAATGTGCCGGTGGTGCGCTCGAAATGATTGAGAACGGCATTCTCGAAGCTGACCAAGAGCTCTATCAGGCAAAATTGCTTGTCGATAACCATCAATATTCCGTTTCGGTGAACAAATCCTATCGTGCCGTGTTGGCTGCCGCTAAGGCCTTGCTGGTCACGGAAGGACTTGAGCCTTCGACGGATGCGGAAACCTTCATTGAGTTCGACAGTAAAATTGCGCAAAAAGGTATCGTTCCTCTGTTGTATCGGGAACTGAGGAGCCGGGTCGGCGATTTAGGGCCCAAGGACACAACGGGCGAATCGGCTCGCGACAAGATGGCCTTTGCCAAGGGATTTGTCGATGCCTGCCGTGCCGCCACTGAGCAGATGGGCAAAGATCTCAAATTGGCGCCGGCAGATAAGGCAGCAGCGGTCACGGCCAATGCGCCATCCGAGGTCAAGCCGGTTGTTGTTTCTGTGGCCGCGCCTGCTGCATCCAGTGCGCCGGTTTATGATTTGCGCGGGGTCGCCTGCCCCATGAACTATGTAAAGACCAAGCTGAAACTGGAGATGATGGATGCAGGGGAACGGCTGGAGGTTTGGCTTGATGCTGGTGAACCGATTAAGAATGTGCCTCTGAGTTTGAAAAACGACGGGCATCTATTGTTGCTACAGGAACCACTCGAAGCCGCCGCGGATCATTATCGGATTCTGGTCGAAAAAGTAGAATAGAGCGGCGGAGGGATGATCCCCCTTGCTCGCGCAACGCGCACGATGAAACAGTGCTCGTTGGACGCGCGCAGTTGGGGAATCATCCCTGCCGCCGCTTGAAGTGTGTGTGAAGGAAGAGAGAACTCAATGACTAGTCTGTCATCAGAAGAGTTAAACACCTGGGGCGAGTCGTTCGAGGCGAAGCAGCCGCAAGAGGTGCTGGTTGCTGTGATCGAGCGATATGTGCCGAAGATCGTGCTCGCCTGCAGTTTCGGGGCGGAGGACGTCGTGCTCCTGGATATGGTCCACCGCATCGATCCCTCCGTGCCGCTCTTCTATCTCGATACGGAGTTTCTCTTTCTTGAGACCTACGCCACGCGAGATCGGGTGATCGAACGGTATGGGTTGCAGCAACAACAAGTCATCCAAGTGAAGTCGTTGCTCACACCGGAGCAACAAGCGGCCCAGCATGGTGATGCCCTGTGGGCACGCCAGCCCGATCAATGTTGTGAGTTGCGTAAAGTGGAACCACTCACCCGCGTGCTCATGGGATTCGATGCCTGGATTACCGGGATTAGGCGGGATCAGTCTCCCGCGAGAGCCAATGCCAGGCTGATCGAGTGGGATCAGAAATTCCAGCTGGCGAAGGTCAATCCGCTCGCGAAGTGGACGTGGGAGGATGTCTGGACCTACATCCGTGTCCATGAAGTTCCCTATAACGACATGCATGACCGCAACTATCCCAGTATCGGCTGCACCCACTGCACGAGCCCGGTGATGCCAGGCGAAGACTCTCGCGCGGGACGGTGGAAGAACTTTACCAAGACCGAGTGCGGGTTACACAAGGCCTCATGATGTCGATGCAGGATTTGATCGCAAAAATTGCCAAAGGGCCAAGGGCTGCGAAGGATCTCACCTGGGACGAAGCGAAGCAAGCGATGAAATCGCTCATTGAAGGAGACGCCACGCAAGCGCAGGTGGGGGCCTTTCTTATCGCCATGCGGATCAAGATGGAGTCCGTCACCGAATTGGCTTCGATGACTGCGACCGCGCGCTCCTATGTGGCGCCTGTGCCTATTCCGCGAGAGCTTGGTGTTGTCGATCTGCCGAGCTATGCGGGGAAACAAGCCACTTTCCATGCCCTTGCCGCCGCTGCCATTGTGGCTGCATCGGCAGGCGCGTCGGTCTTGATGCATGGGTATGATGGCATTCCCGGCCGGGCTGGGAATGCCGGGGTGCTCAAGGCCTTGGGCCTGCCAGTCGAGATGGATCCAAAAACGGCGGCAGAGGCAGTGACGCGGCACGGATTTGCCTATCTCGATATTGCCCTCTACCACCCTCCGGTCTATCGCTTTCTAGAGATGCGCCAGGAGCTGGGAGCGCGGAATATCTTTCATCCGATTGCAAGGCTTCTAAACCCGGCGCGCGCCTTGTCGCAGGTCGTTGGCCTGTCCCATCCTCCTCATTTTGAAAAGACGGCTGAAGTGTTGCGGATGCTCGCGTGTCCGCGCGCACTGGTGGTCAGTGGCGTGGAAGGCGATCCGGAACTATCGATTGTCGGCCTCACTAGGGTGTTGGAATTACGAGATGAACGGATTACGCCCCTCTCCTTTGCGTCAAAAGATGTCGGATTGCCCCTGGGTACGCCACGAGACATGGCGGGCTTCCCATCGAGCCAGCGCGACAAGGAAGCGGATCTACTTCGACGGATTCTCCATAATCAAGTGCCTGGTGGGTCTTGCAACTGGGTCTTGATGAATGCGGCACTGATTCTGTACGCCGCAGGCAAAGGGGCGACATGGGCCGCTTGCGTCCCGCTGGCACGTCGAGCCCTCGAAGAGGGGGCGGCGGCCAAAAAGTTGGAAGAGTTGACTCAGGAGCCGGTGGCAATCGGTGTGACCGGCCGAACACATTGACCATAGCGGGCTGCGGAAAAACTCGGCTTATAGATAAAGGGTAAATGGAATCTTACGTATGGCGCTGATAGCAAAATAATCGCAGGATGCTCAAAATGGCCGTCCAGCAAGGCCGCAGCGAGTGAAGAGGCGAGGCGTACGCTTCGGTACGTTGAGCCTCTGAGCGAAGCGAGAACGACGCTGGCGGACTTTTTCAGCATCCTGTTACGAGAGGATTGAGACCGTGCAACATCTTCGTCAACTAGAAGACCAAAGTGTCTACATTCTCCGAGAAGCCTATAAGCATTTTGACAACCTGGGCATGCTGTGGTCGATGGGGAAGGATTCGACCGTGTTGCTGTGGTTGGCCAGAAAGGCCTTTTTCGGCCATGTCCCCTTCCCTCTCCTACACGTCGACACAAGTTACAAAATTCCCGCCATGATCGAATATCGAGATCGAGTTGCCCGTGAGTGGGGCCTCAAATTGGTTGTGGGGCAAAACAAGGAAGCACTAGCGGCTGGGATGAACCATACACTGGGCCGCGTGACCTGCTGTACGGCCTTGAAAACCAACGGGCTCAAACAATTGATCGAGCAAAAGGGCTATACCGGGATCATCCTCGGTGTGCGCGCAGACGAGGAAGGAACGAGAGCCAAGGAGCGCTACTTCTCGCCCCGTGACAAACATGGAGATTGGGATTTCCGCGATCAGCCGCCGGAGCTCTGGGATCAATTCAAGACGACCTTTCCGCCAGGGACACACATCCGAATCCATCCGCTGCTGGACTGGACAGAAATCAACATATGGGAATACATCAAGTACGAGAACATCCCTTTCATGGATCTCTATCTCGACAAGGGGGAGGGAACTCGCTATCGCAGTCTCGGCTGCGCGCCCTGTACCACCCCGATCAAATCGACGGCAAAGTCCGTAGACGACATCCTCGAGGAGTTGCGACACACCACGGTGGCGGAGCGATCGGGCCGCGCGCAGGATGAAGGGCGGGGGATGGAGTTGCTTCGCAAAGACGGCTACATGTAACGGTAGAATGTTGAAACAGGCATCCAGCTTCGTTCTCAGTCGCCCATCTCCTTGCGACGTACCCCAAGGGTACGCCTCAGTCGCTGGGCTCCCTGCGGCCTTGCTGGGCTGCCTGTTTGAACATTCTGGAGTTTAGAAATGAAAGAAACAATCTCGAAACCATCGGACAATTTAAACATCGTTATCGTCGGGCATGTGGACCATGGAAAGTCCACCCTGCTGGGTCGTCTCTATGCCGACACGGGATCGCTGCCAGATGGCAAGATTGAAAAGGTTCAAGCCATCTGCCGTCAGCAGGGGAAAGAATTCGAGTATGCCTTTCTGTTCGACGCGTTTCTTGAGGAACAGGAGCAGGGCATCACCATCGATACGGCGAGGACGTTCTTTGGTTGGAAGGGCCGATACTACATCATCATCGATGCGCCGGGGCACAAGGAGTTCCTCAAGAACATGATCTCCGGGGCGGCCAGGGCCGAAGGGGCGCTGTTGCTGATCGATGCCGTAGAGGGAGTGAAAGAGCAGTCTAAAAAACACGGCTATCTCTTATCGCTCCTGGGCGTGCGCCAGTTTGCTGTCGTGGTGAACAAGATGGATTTGGTTGGCTACCGGCAGGATGTGTTCGACGGGATCGAAAAGGAATATCGAGAGTTCCTCGGTCAGTTTAAGGCGGTGCCGCAGCAGATCATTCCTGTCAGCGCCAAGCTCGGAGACAATATCGCCAATCGGAGTGAGCGGATGCCCTGGTACAGCGGTCCGACCGTACTGGATGCGCTCAGCGCGTTTCGAAAGGAACCGGGACGATCCGAACAGCCGCTTCGACTGCCGGTTCAAGACGTGTACAAGTTCGACGCTCGCCGCATCATTACCGGGCGCGTCACAGCCGGGCGTGTGAAGGTCGGCGACTCTCTGGTGTTTTCACCGTCGAACAAACGGGCGACGGTCAGGTCCATTGAAGCATTCAACGTTGAGCCGCTGCCGGTAGAGGGCCATGCAGGCCAGTCAGTCGGTGTGACGCTCGATGAACAGATCTTTGTCGAGCGAGGAGAGGTCGCCTCCCATCAAGACAAACTCCCGTTGGTGTCGTCGGCTTTTCGTGCCAATGTGTTCTGGCTGGGCCGGAAACCGTTGGAGCGAGGGCGTCGTTATCAGCTTAGAGTGGCCACGAAGGAAGTGGATTGTGAAGTGGCGACCATTCATCGGATCATCGACACGATGGATTTGTCGCAACAGCAAGGCAGCGCGGTGGTGAATAAGAATCAAGTCGCTGAATTGACCATTCGGACCAAAACACCGGTGGCCTTCGACCTCTCAGCTTCATTTGAGTCGACCGGCCGGTTCGTCCTCGTGGATGAGTATGACATTGCCGGTGGCGGCATCGTGACAGAACTGGTCCACGACGATCAGGAGTTTCTCCGAGAAGAAGCGCGGCAGCGCGATTTTGCCTGGGTGAAGGGTCAAGTCGGCGTCGAGGATCGTGCGCAGCAGTATGGCCATCGAGCCGCCATTGTGCTGGTGACCGGCGGGCGGCATACGGGGAAATCTTTCCTGGCCAGAACCATCGAGGCGAGACTTGTCGCTGATGGCCGGCATGCGTACCTACTAGACGGAGAGAATCTCCGCCGCGGCCTCGATGCAGATCTTTCGGAGGATGAACGAGGGCAGGCGACTGAGATGGCTCGCCGCTATGGCGAAGTGGCGCGGTTGCTGGTTGATACAGGGCTGATCGTCGTCTCGACGACCAATCCCTTCGGCTTAGCCTATATTGAAGCGGCTCAAACCATCAGGACGCTCGTCCATCCGGTCCCGGTGATCGCTGTCCATATGAGTAAGGCCCCGGAAGAAGTCCCGCCCAATACGGATATTATCCTGTCAGGTCCGGCAGACTTCGATGCAGCCACTCGTCGGATTCTCGATGAACTCAAGCGCCGTGGAGTCTTGGCTCAGGCGATTGGGGCGAAGCCGATCTTTCAGTATTCAATTTAGCAGGATGCTGAAAAAGGGGAAGGGGTAGCTGGGACGATCCCCTTGCTCGCGGAACGCGCACGATAGGAATGTGCTCGTTCGACGCGCGCAGTTGGGATCATCCCACCCACCCCTGATAAAGTGATAGCTCTCTGCTGCTTTGCTGGGCGAACTTTTTGAGCATCCTGCCCGGGGGGCCTCTTGTCCCATATGTACAGGCCCTCGATGGCGTGTTATATGGGCAGAAATTGGCAGATCCAGCTCTTATGCGTATCCGCCTAAACCATTGTTAGTCCTTACATGAGCAAGAAACTTGATGGGTACCGGGGACGGCTCAAGCCTGGGCAAATTGCTGAGGGCATGAACGCTGCCTTAGAAAACGCTCGACGGCTGGTGGCCGACGCAGAATCACTCATAGATGCGGCCGCATTCCCATCCGCAGCCGCACTTGCAATCTTAGCGATTGAAGAGGCCGGTAAGGTTTCAATTTTGCGCGCTCTGTCCGTTGCCCGTTCTGAGGCAGAAGTCGCTGAAACATGGAAGGAATATCGATCCCACACGAGGAAGAACGCATCGTGGATCCTTCCACAACTCGCAGCCGCAGGCGCAAAAAAACTAGAGGACTTTCGCCCGATCTTCGATGAAGTTTCTGATCATCCATATGTCCTCGATCAGCTAAAGCAATTGGGGTTCTACACTGATTGTTTAGGGAAAGCGCACTGGTCCAAACCTGCTAATGTTATCGATGAGAAATTGGCACGCATGCTCGTGGCCATCGCGCAAATATTTGCTAAAGGTTCAAAGCACTTCGAAAAGGAGATTGAGCTTTGGATTGAGCATATCGGTCCTGTGTGGAAGAAAGATATGGCTTGGATGAAACAGGGGGTCGTCAACTGGTATGCAGCAATGCAATCCGCCGGCTTGGCGAAAGATGGTCCGAATGTAATGGAGCAGTTCGTTCGGTGAGTGAAGGGCTAACCATGTGTTCCAACCGACGGGCCTCGCTCCGCCCGGCCCAACCAACGGCTGCAGCGGACTTCCGCTGCGCAAACGTCGTTTGCTCCGCGGTTGCCGCTGATCCGCGAGGCTGTTAGGGCGTACAATATCATCCACATTCAATGATCGATAAGCTGGAAATAGACGCCAAAGCTGAGGAACTAGGCGTCCATCGATCCAACGTGCAGCGCGACTATGCGTTCGGATGGTTGCTGTCGTCGTTTTACCAACCTGACAATCCTCTGCAGCGACTGCTGATCCTTAAGGGCGGCAACTGTTTCCGAAAGGCGTACTTCGAGCACGCCCGCTATTCAAACGACCTCGACTTCTCTACTCAGTCTGATGCCGACCCCGATCTGTTGCTGGCCGGGATCAAGCAAGCCTGTACCCACGCGTGCAGCCGGAGCGAAATTGAGTTCTTGGTCGACGAGTCTCGGGTCGTCGAAAAGAAGATGTCGGACGGCGACTCGCGGATGTTCGAGGCGCGAGTCTATTTCCGGAGTTTCTACGGGGACGACGAAGATTTGCGCTTGCGGGTGAATCTGGACGTCAAGGAGTTCGACTCCATCTTCCTTCCTGTACAGACGCGCAAGCTCATACACTCGTACTCGGATGCCGATGCCTGCCAAGGAAATCTGAGATGTCTGAAGCTTGAAGAACTCTTGGCGTCCAAACTCAAGGCGCTGCTTCAGCGAAGACACTCACCTGACCTATACGATTTCGTTCACTCACTCTTCTTTCAGAAGGTCCTGGCCATCTCTCGGCGCGAGGTTCTGACAACCTTTCTGAAGCAGACCATCTACGAACCGAGTCCCGCCGCAGCCAAGGATTTGCTGCTGCAACTTCCTTTTGAACTCATCCGTGGGTTCTGGAACCAGTACCTGGTCTGTCCTAAGCTAGCTCTGTTCAGCTTTGACGACGCCGAGACATGGTTCAAGTCCACAGTTAATGACATCTTTGCATTGGCGGAGCCCCGCCCGGCGTATGCGGCTCGCGGCTGGGGTGCCGCGCCGGTCTTCTACTCCGCGAACCTTCGCGACACCATCATGGAGGGTGGTCGCCTGCAACGCCTCCTGCGTCTCGTCTACGACGGCTACGAACGACTGGTAGAGCCCTATTCACTCACTTTCAAGCGCCGACAAGACGGCGTTGGGCGCGAATACTTCTACGCGTGGGACCGCAGTGGGGGAAGCAGAGGACAGGTTGGCATCAAGTCCTTCTTGGCAGAGAAGGTCCAATCTGTCTCCCTGACCGAAGACACGTTTGAGCCCCGCTACCCGATCGAACTTGTTAAGGGCGACGGTGGATACTTTGGAAGGCCCTACTTCGGGTCACCGCCGTCAAGACCTTTTCTCCGACCTGCAAGCCCACAGCGCAGGCAGAGCACCTCAAGCTATGGCATGACCTACACGGTCGAGTGCTCGTATTGCGGCAAGCGATTCAAGCGAAACTCATACGACACGAAACTGAACGAACACAAAGACAAGTATGGCAATCGCTGCTTTGGCCGCATTGGCCACATGCTGTAGCCGACTAATGCGCCCTAACCCTTCGTTCCAGGTGGGGTGAGACGGTGACAGGAACAGTTTCCTGTGAGTCTTTTCAGGGAATGGCCTTCATTAGAACCAGGAAACTGTTCCTAAACATTGCTGGGTGCAGGCAGGAACCATGAGTTTTCGATTTCGACTAGGTCCATTTACGTTTGGTCGGTCCGGAGTTCGTCTTAGCCTGTGGAGCCGATTGTTTGGACTTTCGATTCCGTTGTCCGGGGAAGGTCGCGCATTCAGCAAAATAGGTTTCGGCCCGTTTAGGTGGTTTTTCAATGGGTCGCCCGCCCCGCACGGAGGCGAAGCCGAGTTGGAGAAGCGGCTACACACGCTCGGCTCCCAAGAGAGGGCAGCGATCAAGGCTTTCGGATCTGATCTACAGTTTCTCGAAAAGATTCAGCAGTTCGGCGTGCCGTGGCGCGGAGTCCAGGAGCGTCTCAAGGAAGAGCTACCAGACACTCTCCCGAATCGAAACGACATAGCCTACAGTCTCGTGCCTAAAGCAATGGATGTCGTTTTTGGAGAGCAGGAGTCGGCATGGAAAACCGAGAAACGACCGTCGAAGAGCGGAAACGGCTACACCACATGGATCGTGACAATTGGGGGAGAAGAAAAGGGGACAGGCTACTTTTCAAGGGGCCAGACAACGATAAGCGGTATTGAAAAGTAGCCTTGTATCTTGCCGCGAGGGTGGCAATGATACAGCACATCATTAACCGGGCATGATAGACCGTCGTAGCCGAGGTCCATGGAGACCGAGGGACAGCCTGGGTCGTCATGCTCTTCACCCGTAGAGCCCGAACA
>JANOJM010000024.1:0-2945 GCA_031418735.1 Nitrospiraceae bacterium
GATCGTGTGGTCGCGCGCGCCAAAACATGCGAAGCGAGAAAAGACGCGTTGAACCGGTTCAAAGACCGCGAGATGTTCCGGATCGACATCAAACACATCGTCGAGCCCTCGAACAATTTCCCCGACTTTTCGCTGGCACTCTCGGAACTGGCGGAGGTCATCATGGAACGAAGCATCGCAGATTGTAGCGCGAAGCTTGAAAAATCGTACGGGCGCCCACGGCTCGCCAACGGAAAACCCTGTTCCTTTGCCGTCCTGGGATTGGGAAAGTTCGGAGGGCGCGAGCTCGGCTACGCCTCGGACATCGAGGTTCTGTTCGTCTACGGTGGATCGGGCAAAACAAGCGGTAAGCAGGGGATTGAGAACAGCGAATACTTCGAACGCCTGGCGCAGGAGCTCCTGGGGTGGATCGAAGCCAAACAAGAGGGCATCTTCCGCATCGATGTCCGACTGCGGCCGCATGGAGCCAAGGGTGCGCTGGCCAATGAATTCGAGGAGGTCTGCCGCTACTACAGTCCAACGGGGCTTGCCGCGCCGTTCGAACGGCAGGCCCTGATCAAATTACGCCATATCGCCGGCGACTCCGCGCTAGGCCATCGGCTGGAATCGCACCGGGACTCCTTCGTCTACGGAGATGCTCCCTGGAACATTCCCACGGCACTGGAACTCCGGAGACAACAGCTCAAACAACTGGTCGCGCCCGGGAAAATCAACGTGAAGTATAGCGCAGGAGGACTCATCGACATCGAATATGCCACGCAATACCTGCAAGTAATGCATGGGCACGGCCAGCCGAGTCTGCGTACGCCGAATACCCTACAGGCGCTCGCCGCGCTGGTGAATGCAGAGTTGGTCGCACGCACCGATGGAGCAGGCCTCCGGAAAGCCTACATCTTCATCCGAATGTTGGTCGACGGATTGCGCATGGTCAGGGGAAACACCAAGGATCTTGTCCTCCCTCCTCCGGACTCGGAAGAGTTTGTCAGTCTTGCCCGCAGGGTCGGCTATACGAAAGACGACTGGAAGGCCGGCGCGCGGGATTTGCAGTCAGACATCGAACAACATATGACCCTCACCAAGCAGTTCTTCAAGCGGACGTTTGGAGCATTATAGGAATGGCATCCGCGTCGATCCTTTGCTCCCGGAGCGCGCACGATCAGAATGTGCTCGCTCGACGGGCGCAGTAAGACCGACGCGGGTGCCATTCCCTGGAAAGTGAAATAAAAGAGCTTGGAGGGATAGGAAGGAGCAGCCAGGTGTTCTCCTTGCTCGCAGAACGAGGTGGCTTAACCTAGGCTGCGTGGTAAGTTTTTGGTCCGGACTCCAAGATAATATCAAGCCGCCCTCCGCAGGCGCGAACGATGCGTTGGAGTGTGCGAAGTTCGTAGCGATCGTATTCTGCGTTTTCGTAGCGGCTGATGGCAGAAGCCGTGGTCTTCACTCGTTGCGCCACCTGTGCTTGGGTCAACCCTGCCTCTTGACGTAGCCGAGAGAGCTGCTCGCCGATTGCCAGTTTTTGTAATTCTTCTTCAAAACCCTTGCGGAATTTGGGACTCGCAAGCTTTCTGTCCAGCCACCCTTTGCCCGTTCTCGCAGCTTTAACTTTCATGCTTCACTCTCCCTTCAAAGTCTTTCTTGTAGGCTTCGGCTCGGTCTATTTCTCGTTTGGGAGTTTTGTCGCCGGCCTTTCTGAAACCATGCGTGACGATCAGTCTTCGACCAACGAAAAAGAAGCACAGTATTCGATCGGCCTCGACCTTGAACTCAAAGATCTGGTCCGTTTCGGTCAAATGCTTGAACTTACGTTCATTCCATATCTTCCCCGTATCTCCCATGCGCGCAAATAGCGCAGCGAACTTCTGCTGACCCGCAAGAGGAAGCCCTTCGAGCCATGCTTCTGCTGGCGCAGCCCCGCTCGGAGCGACGTAGAACTCGATTCGGAGCACCACACCGTCATAGACCAGCCGACTTGACGATAGCTTGCTCGATGGATCTGCCATTCTCCCTCTTTGGGTAACATAGCATATATGCTAATAAGCGAACAAGCACGCTGCGGGCCGACTGCACAGGCGCGAAACAAAAAGCGCCCGCCTCCCGATCACAGGAAGCGGACGCCGTGGTCTTGTTTGCTTGGGTCGAGATGGGCTAAGGCTTCGATGTCCGAAGTTCGAGGTTCGAGGTTTTCTGAACTTCGAACCCGGAACTTCGAACCTTCTACACGTCGTAATACAGAACGTACTCGTAGGGATGCGGACGCAACCGCATGGGATCGACTTCCTTTTTGCGCTTATAGCTGATCCAGGCCTCGATCAGATCCTTGCTGAAGACCCCGCCCTTGAGCAGAAACTGATGGTCCTGTTCAAGGTTGCGCAAGGCTTCGTCGAGACTGCCGGGCATCGTGCGGATGGCCGCCGCTTCTTCCGGCTCAAGATCGTACAGATCCTTCTCCGCCGGTTCACCAGGATTAATCTTATTCTCAATCCCGTCCAACCCCGCCATGAGCATGGCGGAAAAGGCGAGGTATGGATTCGCCGTCGGGTCAGGGAAACGCACCTCGATCCGCTTGGCTTTCGGGCTCGGTGAGTACATGGGAATCCTGATACCAGCCGATCGATTCCGGCTGGAATAGGCCAGCAGGACCGGCGCCTCATACCCGGGGGTCAGCCGCTTGTAGGAATTGGTCGTTGGATTCGTGAAGGCCGCCAAGGCCGGCGCATGCTTCAGGATGCCTCCAATATAGTGGAGACAGAGTTGGGAAATGCCGGCATATTCTTTCCCTGCAAACAGCGGCTTCCCATCTTTCCAGATACTCTGGTGCGTATGCATGCCGGTACCGTTGTCCCCAAAGATCGGTTTAGGCATGAACGTGGCTGTTTTGCCATGCCGGCGGGCCACATTCTTGACGATGTACTTGTACATCATCATTTTGTCCGCCGTCTTGACCA
>JANOJM010000025.1:0-3149 GCA_031418735.1 Nitrospiraceae bacterium
GACTCGAAAGATCGAAACGCTTCAGCGGGTTCACGCTGTTGACGCGTTCGACTGCGGCAACAAAGACCTGAATCGCTTCCTGCAACAGTACGCGTTGCTCAATCAAAATAATGGGGCATCAAAAACCTACGTTGGTTTGGCCGAACAAACCGTTATAGGTTATTACTCCCTTGCCGTAGGGTCGGTTGTGTATGAAAAGGCGCCGGAGCGAGTAAACAAAGGACTCGCGCATCACGCTATTCCCATTATGCTGCTCGCACGACTTGCCGTAGATTCTCATTGGCAGAGCAAAGGGATCGGTGCTGCGCTGTTAAAAGATGCCATGCTACGGACACTTCACGCAGCCGACATTGCAGGAATTCGTGCCTTCGTGGTTCACGCGAAAGATGATGGAGCCAAAGGATTCTATGAGCACTTCGATTTCCTGCCCTCACCAAGCGATCCCTTGCATCTCTTCCTCCTTCTCAAAGACGTTCGCAAGATAGCCTCCTAGCCATCGCCGTCTCCGTATTCATCTCCGCGATAATCACAATGCCAGCCCACCAAGGTCATCCAACGAGGCTGCAGGCGAGTCGAAACCGGAGGCGTCACAGTTCTCACCCGCCGCCCCGAGCTGCCAGGCAGCTCTTTCTCTAATCGGGTACGTTGAGGATTGTGACGAACCGAGAACGAAGTTGGGTGGATTTCTAGGAGTCTCTCGACAGGCTGCTCAAACAGACTATCCAGCAAGGCCGCAGCCGAAGAACAGGCCGCAGGCGTACCCTCTCGGGTACGTTGAGGACCTGTTCGAGGTGAGAACGCAGCTGGGAGTCTGTTTCAGCAGCCGAAGCTAGAAGAACGCCATGCTGGCGTACGTCACCGTCGAATTGTACTGGTCCGTGATCCCGCGGTCGTAGCGCAACACCTGCCCTGCCTCCGCTTCGATCAACCGCAGCAAAGAATAGATGGGGGAGAAGCCGGAGATCCGGCGCTGATCCTGCTCTTTCCGGATGTAGTCGGCGAATGCTTCCGGCTGCCGCTCCTCCACCGGCTTCAACATTTCCAGATCGAGCTGCATGCAGCGATGAAAGGAGAAGTCCGTCGGAGGCGCCTTGTCTCCGTAGCGCATGCCCAGATGGGCCAGGTCTCCTGCTGCGATTACACAGTAGGTTCTGCCAGATTGCTCAAGGATCTCTCGAAGTCTTTCTAAAAACTGATTGACCGATTGGCAAACGGTCGGATCTCCCAGGCTCGCTGCAGAAAATGAACTCAAGATCGGCACGATGGTAAAGGGTTTCTTGGTTCCCACAATGTCCTGAAGAAACGGGAGCTGGAACTCTATCGCCTGCTCCGCTTGATGGCAGAAATCGTCCTCAAAGAAGGCCGGGAGCTTGGCCTTGAGTTGACTCAGAATTGGTTGGTCGGCGGAGACGACCCCGAGAGGTGTCTCGAAATCCTTATCCGTCACGGCAAACACATGGTCCAATCCGGCGGAGGCTGTGCCGATGATGACGAACAGATCCGGCTGCTCCGCATCTTGCAACTCTTTATAGGCCCAGGCATAGATCGACCCAGCTTGTTTCAGGTCGTACGTCGGGGCGACGAGGCCCTTAATCTTTTTTCCCGCATGCTCGGATGGTTTGAAGTCCGGCCCTTCTTTCGATGTAAAGAATCCATCGATTTGTTTTTTCAGTTTCGTTCCGTCCGCCTCATACCCCCGCCCGGCAAAAGCTGCGCGGCGCAGCGGGCTTTGGCGATAGGTCTCCCGTGCCAGTCGATGAGCCTCTGCAGCACGCTGACCTTCCAAGAACAGCTTCTCATTCAGGTCGGAGACAAGCTGATCCATCTTGCTGGGCACGAGAAACTCGCCGAATCGTTTGAGATAGAGCGATCCGATTTCCGCCAGCGAATGCTCGCCGTCGAAATGCTGAATGATGAAAAAGTAGTTGAGCGGCAGCACGAGCTTTTCTTTGCTCAGTCCCGAGGGATCCCACAAGACCATATACTGCTCCTCACCCTCTTTAATCGGCGAGAATTGCAGATTGCGCAGCGATGGATACTGTTTGGGATCGTTCGTGGTGGTGGGAGAAGTGGTCATGACGCTGCTACCAGTGATAATCGGCTACGCGGATTTAGCCCGTTTACTCGCATGCAAGACCGTAAACCCAATGACTTCTTCACCTGCATAGCGAACAATGACATCGTCATCAGTCATCTCGCTGTCCGTCGCATGGCTGGGTTTCTTATAGTTCACGTATAATGTATCGGCTTCCGCGTCGTACGTCAGCCAGACCGCATGCTGCGGCGCTCGATTGACTGCTGGGATCAACTTCAAGTACTCCTGAAAATCGGCTATGGCCATACCTGCCTCCTCTTTACCAGCGACCGCACCCTTCGTGTCACAAACGCGGTGATGATAAACCCGTCCTCGTTTCCTTCCCGATAGACAACCACAAGATGCTTGCCTTCTTCCATCTCACGGATAGCCAAATGCTCCCCATCTGCGCCAAGCAGGATACGCTCCGGTTGAAACACGGTCATAAGCACGTCTGATCGCAACCCGGCGAGTTCGCAATGTTCTTCGGTAATGTTCTTCGGTAATGTGTGCCCATCGCTCATCTGTGAGCCGAATGGGTACACCCTGCTTGGACACAACCAGATCGACCATTGCCTTCCTCAGAATCAGATCACAGGGTAACTGATACCCTGCGCAGTATCAATTGCCGAACTGGTTGCTCTGGCTTGTTTGGTTTATCATTTGATTTGGTTCTTCTGGTTAGTCTCGTTCAACCAAACAAACCTACTTTTCTTCGGGTGGGAGGCTCCTGAACCGGCGGGCCATCACCACCAACATGAGAATGGTCAAACCTGCTAGCCAGAGGCTCGGACGGCCATAGGAGGGATCGGTGAACTCGATGAGATCGGTCAATCGTCCGATCAAGAGCGACATGCGGGCCATCACGGTATAGCCAAAGGCCGCGCCGAAGGCAATCATCAGGAACATGATGCCAGTGCGGGCCACGACCTTTCCCGGCCCAGTATGCTCGACGGAGAAAAAGAAGTAGAACAGCACGGAGCTGACGCCGATCAAAATAATGATGGTGTTCAGGCTGCTGGAATGATTCAGAAGGCTCCAAGTAAACGTCACACCTTCCCCTGGTATCAATGTC
>JANOJM010000026.1:0-6298 GCA_031418735.1 Nitrospiraceae bacterium
CTGATACGCTGGCGGCGCATGCAGGGCCGGAATGTCCTCTGGCTGCCCGGTACCGATCACGCCGGAATTGCAACGCAGAACGTCGTGGAAAAGCAGCTCTTGGCCGAAGGCGCCTCACGGGAGTCCTTGGGACGTGAACGCTTTATCGAGCGCGTCTGGCAATGGAAAGCCACCTCCGGAAACACGATCATCAGTCAACAGAAGCAACTGGGAGAATCCTGCGACTGGGATCGCCTGCGATTCACGATGGATGAAGGGCTCTCGAAAGCCGTCCTGGAAGTCTTCGTGCGTCTCTATGAAGACGGACTGATTTATCGAGGCAAGCGGCTCATCAACTGGTGCCCGCGCTGTCTGACCGCTCTCTCGGACATCGAAGTCGAACACGAAGACGTGAAAGGGAAGCTCTACCATATCCGCTACCCTCTTGCCGACGATCCCCAGATTGCACTTACCGTGGCGACAACCAGACCTGAGACGATGCTGGGCGACACGGCAGTGGCGGTCCATCCGGACGACCCTCGTTATCGCCACCTCATCGGCAAAAAAGTCCGCTTACCGCTGACCACGCGTGAAATTCCCATCGTGGGCGACTCGATCCTGGTGGACCTCACGTTCGGCACCGGCGCCGTGAAGATTACCCCCGCGCACGACTTCAACGACTTTGAGGCAGGCGAGCGCCACAAGCTGCCGCGAATATCTATTTTCACTGCGCGAGCTGAGATGGACGGGGCTGGACTCCACGAAGCCCAAGCTGATCCGTCGTTGAATCTAGCGCTCAAGCCTGTCCAAAAAGCCCGCACGATTGTGGTAGACGCGCTGACAGAACGAGGCAGTCTTGAGAAGATCGAAGATCACAAGATGGCGCTGGGAAAATGTTATCGCTGCAAGACAGTGGTCGAGCCGTATTTGTCGCCGCAGTGGTTCGTGAAGATTAAGCCGCTGGCCATTCCGGCGATCGAAGCCGTCGAAACCGGAAAAATTCGTATCATCCCCGATGGCTGGACCAACAACTACCTCGGCTGGATGCGGGACATCAAAGACTGGTGTATCTCTCGCCAGATTTGGTGGGGGCACCAAATTCCCGCTTGGTACTGCACGAAATGCAACCATGATCACATATTAAAGACCGGACACTCCGTTGGGGCAACAGAGGAAAGTGGCCCCCTTCACGAAGTCCAACAATTGAATTATACGTTTACGCAAGAGGCGCAACCGATCGTGTCACGCACTGCTCCCACGCGCTGTCCCAATTGCGGAGGACAGGATTTATTACGGGATCCCGACGTTCTCGATACCTGGTTTTCTTCCGCCCTCTGGCCTTTTTCCACACTGGGATGGCCTGAGCAGACTCCCGAGTTAAAAACCTACTACCCAACCTCAACGCTCGTGACCGGGCTCGATATTCTGTTCTTCTGGGTTGCCCGCATGATCATGATGGGCCTGAAATTTATGGGCGATGTCCCCTTCCGCGACGTCTACATCCATGCCTTGGTGCGCGATGCCGAAGGGCAGAAAATGAGCAAGTCCAAAGGCAACGTCATCGATCCGTTGCATGTGATGGAGCAGTTCGGCACCGACGCACTCCGCTTCACACTCGCATCGATGGCCTCACCAGGGCGCGATATCAAACTCGCAGAGGAACGGATCGAGGGCTATAGAAATTTTGCGAACAAGATCTGGAATGCCGCCCGTTTCACTCACATGCACCTTACCGGCACAAAGGAATCACAGCCTCTGGACGATCGGTCCTTTCCCGGTCTATGGATACGAAGCCGGCTGAACGACACCATCAAGATTGTAACGATGGAACTGGAAGCCTATCGATTTGATCGAGCGACTAATGCCCTCTATCAATTCTTCTGGCATGAGTACTGCGATTGGTACCTTGAGCTAATTAAACCGATTCTCCAGGATCCTCTACATCCTGAAGGTTCTGCAACCAGGCAGACGCTCCAGGATACACTCGAAGTGTTTTTGCGGCTGCTTCATCCTTTCATGCCCTTTATTTCTGAAGAAATTTGGCAGACCTTACCCCACAAGGGCGAGACCATTGTCACCCAATCCTATCCAGTCCATCAAACGCACTGGCACGAGCCGTCGGCAGAAGAAACCTTTCGTCTTTTCGAACAGAGCATCGGTCTGATCCGAACCGCACGCGTACTCCTCAACTATCCACCAGGACAGGAAGTGCGCGTCTTTGTCACCCACGAAGAGCCGGCAACGCGTGCGACATTGGTTACACTTGAACGGAACCTCGCCCATCTTGGGCGAGGACAGATTTCACCCGTTCCTATTTCCCAGTGGCCGACATCGAATGTACTTCGCCTCATCACAGACGGCATCACGATGGGCGTATCCGTTGAGGGTGACGTGGATCTTAAGAAAGCGCTTGACCGCCTCGAAAAACAGATCGCAGAAACCGACAAGGAATCCCTGCGGCTTGACGGCAAACTGAACAGTGCAGACTTTGTCTCAAAGGCTCCGCCCGAAGTGATCACCGACCATCGTGACCGCTTACGCGCACTCTCCCGCGACCGCGCCATGTTGACCAGCAGCGAACAGCAGCTGCGCGCGATGCTGGGAGACTAAGTATGGTAGCACTGCCAGCGGTCGACATCCGGCGTGCGGTTCGGAGGGGACTCGAAGAAGACCTCGCCCAAGGCGACATCACCACATCGGCACTCTTTCCCGAACCGACCACTGCCCGCGCCAGGATCATTGCCCAACAACCCCTCGTCGTTGCAGGAATGGCAGCGGCCATTCAAACATTCCTTGCGGTCGATGCCTCTCTCAAGCTGACTCCATCCAAGCGAGATGGATCCCATGCTAAAACTGGAGATGTTCTATTGCGGATCGAGGGCGATGGTCGATCCATCTTAATGGCAGAGCGAGTCGCCCTGAACTTCCTCCAACATCTCTCAGGAATCGCCACTCTGACCAATCGCTTCTGCCATGTCGTACATGGCTATCCAGTCCACATTATGGATACAAGAAAGACTCTCCCAGGCTGGAGAACTCTTCAGAAATGGGCTGTGTCGCTTGGCGGGGGAACGAACCACCGTATGTCGCTCGGCGATGGCATCTTGATCAAGGACAATCATCTGGCCCTGATGAAAAACAAGAAAACCGCTGTTCTGACAGCCTGCCGGATGGCTCAAGCAGCAGCTTCCAAGGACAAGTCCCTGATTGTCGAAGTGGAATCCTTATCGGAAGTTCGCGACGCGTTGCACGGCAAGGCCGATATTATCCTCCTGGACAATATGACTCCCGCCAGAGTCAAGCAAGCGGTGAAACTCATCGGCGGCCGCGCGTTAGTAGAAGTCTCGGGAGGCATCACCCTGAAGAACGTACGAGCGATGGCGGCAGCCGGCCCAGACCGCATCTCCATCGGAGCCCTCACCCACTCAGCTCCCGCCGCAACGCTCAGCCTGGTACTCGAACCACGCCGCCGGCCTAGCAGGTAGCGGGAAATTATTGGGTCACTCATGAACTTTGACGGTCCGCACATGTATTACAGCAAAATACCACTCCCGCAGGATGCTCAAACAGTTCGTCCAGCAAGGCCGCAGGCGAGTCGAAACCGGAGGCGTAGCATTTCCACCCGCCCAGCCCCGAGCTGTCGTAACAGCTCATTCCCCGTATGGGGTACGTTGATGATTTCGATGAGCCGAGAACGAAGCTTGGTGAAAGGCGCGTCTCGGCGCGCCAGGGTTGGGCGGGTGAGAACAGAGACTGTTTCAGCATCCTGTGGGTAATCGTGCAACCCTCGCCACCACTCACCAGAGACACCATCCACAGCACCCTGTCGACTACGTGGCTGGGGCGGCGGATCGAACTGTTCGACAGTCTCCCTTCAACGAACCGGGAGGCCGTTCAGCTCGCACAAGCAGAAGTGGAACATGGCACGGTTATCGTCGCCGATAGCCAGACCGCCGGACGTGGACGGCTTTCCCGAACCTGGTTTTCTCCAGCCAGTACCAATCTCTACTGTTCCGTCATCCTCAGGACAGTACGCCCACCGGAACGACTCACAGAATGGCTCTCCTGGTTGCCGCTAGTCACAGCGCTGGCCGCAGCCGAAGCAATCGAACAGGTCTCATCCATCCATGTCTCCGTGAAATGGCCCAACGATCTCCTGATCTCGGAACGAAAAGTTGGTGGAATCCTCTGTGAAAGCGGCACAGGAACGCGGTCAGGCCCTTTCCAGATCATCGGGATCGGCATCAACGTCAACGGTGACCACAATGATTGGCCTGCTGACTTGCGCGACTCAGCCACGTCGATATGGCAGGAACGGAAGATCGGCGTCGACCGTAACAGGCTGCTCGCACAACTGCTTCTCGAACTCGAACAGTGCCTCGATGAATTGGCCCTTCACGGAATGACTCAGCTCGCGTCGGCCTACCATCAGCGCTGCTCGACCATCGGCCATCCAGTACGAGCGACGTTAGGCAATGGAGACATTGTCGTGGGGCTTGCCGAGGGAATCGGCCAGGATGGATCCTTGCGTGTACGGCCACAGGCGACTCAGCCTGGCTCAGGATCGCCGGAGGTCATCAGCTTGCGCGTAGCCGACATCATCCACGTGAGGACTTAGCAGAATGCTGAAACAGTCCTCCAGCAGCGTTCTCGCATCGTTCAGACCCTCAACGTACCCCAGAGGGTACGCCTCGGCCCTTCACTCGCTGCGGCCTTGCTGGACGAACTGTTTGAGCATTCTGCTGAGCGTATCCTGTTGTCCCATACATGCGGATCACCGGATGTCCGGCTGGCCAACATAGTTTTCCGGAGACCGCTGGCCAAACCACCCAAACAATACGTACAATAGGTTCCATGGTCATCGTCGTCGATATCGGCAACACCAACATTGTCTGGGGCGTCTATGATGACCGCACCCTGGCCGCCCATTGGCGTATCGCCACGGACGTAAAAAAAACCTCCGACGAGTACGGCATTCTTTTTACCAGTCTCCTCACCGCGGCAGGAATTTCCACGCAACGTCTCACCGGCGCTATCATCTCCAGTGTTGTACCAGCACTGACCGGGACCGTCGAAAACATGCTCGAACAATATTTTCATCAGCAGCCAGTGATCGTCTCCTCGGATACGGACACGGGGCTGCAATTTCGATATGCCAACCCAAAAGAAATCGGCAGCGATCGACTGGTGAATGCCGCAGCCGCATATCATAAATATCGCCGCGATCTCATCGTCGTCGACTTCGGCACCGCCACAACCTTTTGCGTCATCACGGCAGAGGGCCACTACATCGGAGGGGTCATCGCCCCCGGCCTCGGGATCTCGGCCGAAGCCCTATTCACACGAGCAGCCAAACTGGCCAAGGTGGAATTGATCCGGCCTAAGACCGTGATCGGCACCGACACGGCCAGCAGCATTCAAGCCGGCCTGTTATTCGGGTATGCAGGCCTGGTCGATACGGTTGTCCGGCGAATGGAACAGGAATTCGGACGCTCATGCTATGTCATCGGCACGGGAGGGCTCAGTTCCATCCTGGCAGCAGAAACCACCTCCATTCAAAAAATTGAACCGCTCCTGACGTTAGAAGGCCTTGAGCTTCTCTACCGACGAACGAAGGGTCTTCCCCCTCCCACCATGCAGATCTAACATCAGAAAACTGTTATTGGGTTTATTTGATTGAACCAAACTAACCAGATAAATAAGACAAACCAATTCAACCCGTAGCCTGCTAAAACCTACCCTTTCCTATACAAGTAATTAATTTTTCTGGGCCGGTTGACTTTATAGGCCCTGTGGCTATCTTCTGACGGACAGAGGAGTCTTGGATGTCTGAAGAACACAAGAACACGAATACAATCGGGAACTTGGACACTCCGTCTTCCAACGATTGCACCCCCACAGAGGACACAGGTTTGATCGAAGAGCTTCAACTCGCGCTTACAGCAAAGGCTGAAGAGGCAAAGAGCTTGAATGACAAATATCTCCGGCTTGCTGCCGAGTTCGATAACTATAAGCGATTGATCCAGCGCGACCAGCGCGACCAGATCCGATTCGGCAATGAACCATTACTCAAAGAACTTTTACCGGTTGTCGATAATCTCGAACGGGCCATCAAGGCCTCGCGCGAGGGGGGGCACAACGATGCTCTCATGCAGGGTGTTGATCTCACCCTCAAGCAATTAACGGGCGCCCTGACGCGGTTTCATGTCACACCCGTCCAAACGATCGGTCAGCCGTTCGATCCCGCCACGCATCAGGCGGTCGTATCCATCGCGTCGGAGAAAGTTCCAGCGCAACATGTACTGGACGAGCTTCAGCG
>JANOJM010000027.1:0-3879 GCA_031418735.1 Nitrospiraceae bacterium
TCAGTATAATCAAACACTTAAGTCGTCCATCCTCGATCGGATTGAGCAAATGACAATCCGTCTTGAGGAACTCAGGGGGCTATGTTACATTACGCCCCTTAGTCGGGGGCTAGTCGCCACGAGAAAAAAACCTGTACAGGCATTGCCTGGGAAAGTACGCAGACGAGCAGAATGGAAATCAAAGTCTTCAATAATAACGTCGAAAAAGCCCTCAAAGTTGCCAAAAAGAAACTTGCAGGGGAAGGACTCTTCCGCGAACTGAAGCGCCGGCGGTTTTACGAGAAGCCAAGCGTCAGAAAAAAAGCCAAGGAGCGCGAGGCGCAGCGGCGCCGTCAAAAGTGGTTGTCGAAGCGTAAGCCAGAGTAAGCGTCTTTCCACGGGGCTTGCCCCTTCGGTCGATCGCATTCCTCCCACGACCTTCATACTTATTCCTTGTCCATGCGCCAGGACCAGATCACTGCCGCGCTTCGAATTGTAAAGCGTGAGATTCGGCAGTGGGAGGAGCCGGTTCTCGGCGTGGTGGCGCGCGAGTCGAACCGAGACCCCTTCCGCATCCTCATATCGTGCCTCCTCAGCCTCCGGACCAAAGACAAGACGACCAATGAAGCCAGTGTCAGGCTATACGCGCTGGCACATCAGCCTGCCACGATGTTGGCCGTTCCGCTCCGGAAAATCGAACGCGCGATCTATCCTGTCGGATTCTACCGGACAAAAGCCAAATCCATTCATGCCATTTGCCGTCGCCTGTTGGACGTCTATGGAGGCACAGTTCCCGAATCCATCGATGAGCTGGTCACTCTGTCTGGGGTCGGCAGGAAAACAGCAAACTTGGTGGTGACGGTCGCCTATGGCAAACCCGGTATCTGTGTGGATATTCATGTGCATCGGATCAGCAATCGCTGGGGGTATGTGAAGACGAAGACACCGGAGGAAACCGAGCAGGCGCTACGCCGAAAATTGCCGGCACCACATTGGATCACTTTCAACGATTTGCTTGTCCCCTACGGGCAGCACCTCTGCCAGCCGGTCTCGCCATTTTGCAGCAAGTGCAAACTCACCGAGTACTGCGATCGGGTCGGAGTTAAAAGATCGCGTTAGGGGTGAGGCGTGAGGGCGTAATATCGGCGCGCGGGATGCTCAAAAAGTCCAGACTTCACACCCACCCAACCCTGGCGCGCCGAGACGCGCCTTGTCCCAAACAAGGCCGCAGCGAGTGATTAAAGATGATCCTTCCAAGCTTGCTTGTGTACGTTGTCCAGGATGGCCCGGATGAGTCCCCCACTGCGCGGGTAGAATGGCGGTCCGTCCTAATTCTCTCTATCTCTCTCTAGGGGAGTGGCCAAGGCTGCCCTTTACTGCGCGCATCGAACGAGCACATTCTTATCGTGCGCGTTCTGCGAGCAAGAAGGGCACCTGGCCACTCCCCCCTCTCTGCTGGCGGGCTTTTTCAGCATCCCGCTAAATGAAGAGCTTCGTTTCCGCGTCAGAGATCAGCGCAATAATGGCAGGGAGTCCCATCACTTCATCGACGTTCTTTTCGACGGCGGCACTGTCGACGCCCATATATTCCAGGCCGGCGCTGCAGGCAATCAGACGAAATTTCCCGACGTGTTTGGCGTCCTGAAACATTTCCGAAATCTTCGGCACCTTCTTTTCCTTCAAGAGCCGCGTCACTTCATCGGCTGAGGCGGCATACTCGGGGGGAAAGTCCACCTGATCGATCTTTCCCTCGGCCAGCTTCTTGATCGTCCAGAACAGCAAGATGACGATCACGTCCTTCCCCATCGCTGCGGCGGTGAGGCCAAGGGTTGCAACCTGATGCAACGTATCGTAGGTGGCGTGATGGGCGAAGATGACGAATTTAGGTTGAGCCGGCATGGTTGGTCGCTACTCCTTCTTGGCGCGTGTTTTGACGCTGTTCACATAATCCGTAATGGCTGCATCGACTTCGCCTGTGGTCATGGGACGGTCATGCGTTTCACTTTCGTCCACGAGATAGGTGCCGTGCTTTTTTTCCTGCCGCAGGACCACGGAATTCTCCGACGTCACCTCGATCAGCATGAACCACTCGCGTGCCCCCTGCGTGATGACGACCTCCTTGCCCAGGCCTTTCTTCGTAATCTCGATATGCAGATCATCCGATGCATAGACGGAGGAGGGACTTGTGAGGAGTCCCACGCCAAGGACTGCGATCCCCAGCAAGTCGCCGATCCGAGGTGTGAAGGACGAACGACGCGGCATAATTCAGAGATTATAGCCCGTCGGGAAAGGCTCCGTAAACATTCACTGCCGCTAGCCGTTGGCTTGGAGTGCCACCAGGTCGCATGCTAGGATACGCCGCGCATGGATGACTTACTCGCAACAGTGCAGCAATGGGTTCCCGTCGATGTGCTTATCGGTCTCACCGTGGCCTCGGCCGTCGGATTTGTCGGTTCCCTGATTGCCATCCCGCTGATTCTGGTCCGTTTGCCAGCGGACTATTTTGACACGCGTACTCCCCGCCATTGGATGAAAGACCACCATCCAGTGTTGCGCATGTTGGGCTTAGTTGCCAAGAACGTCCTCGGCGTCGTGTTCCTCGTGGCAGGCTTTGCCATGCTGTTCTTGCCGGGACAGGGCCTGTTGACGATGCTGATCGGGGTCTCGCTCATGGACTTCCCACGAAAGCGCGAGATCGAGGCGAAAATGGTCGGTCAACCGACCCTGCTGGGTGTCATTAACGGCATGCGCCGTAAGTTCGATAAACCACCTTTGACCCTGGCCCCCGGCCCCTAGCAGGATGCTGAAAAAGTCCGCCAGCGTCGTTCTCGCGTCGCTCAGAGGCTCAACGTACCGAAGCGTACGCCTCGCCTCTTCGCTCGCTGCGGCCTTGCTGGACAGCCTTTTTGAGCATCCTGCGGCTTTGTTACCATCGGCGCCAACACGGAAGATTCCAATCGTATATTGTGTCTAAACCGAGTTTTTCCGAAGCCCGGTAGGAGGGAACGAATGGGGCGGCAGAATATTTCTACTGGTGGTCCGTGGGAGAGCAAACTTGGGTATTCGCGAGCGGTGCGAGTCGGCGCCTCGATATCCGTCTCCGGCTCGACGGCCATGACGGCGGCAGGTCTGGTCGGCAAGGGAGATCCCTATGCTCAGACGATTCAGACGTTGAAGACGATCGAAACGGCGCTCCAGCAGGCAGGCGCTTCACTCGCCGATGTGGTCCGAACGCGCATGTACTTGGTGAACATCGATCAATGGCAGGATGTGGGCCGAGCCCATGGTGAAGTGTTCGGGACCATCAGGCCTGCGACAACAATGGTGGAAGTGAAACGGCTGATCGATCCGGAGATGTTGGTCGAAATTGAGGCCGATGCCATCATCAGTCAGGGGTAGGGGCGCGGACTCCCAGATGGATCGACAGACACCGGAAATCAGACATCTGTCCAAGACTGATCCGGTCATGAAACGAATAATTCGCGATATCGGACCCTACCGCTTGACGCCGCGAGTGCGCCGGTCGCCGTTTGAATCATTGGCACGCGCCATTGCCTATCAACAACTGCACGACAAGGCGGCGGAGAGTATTTTGCGGCGGTTTGTGGCCTTGTTTCCGACAAAGCGGTTTCCTCAACCAGCGGATCTGCTCGCGATGGACGAGCAGGCGATCCGTGGGGCAGGCTTTTCTCAGGCCAAGGTTGCGGCGCTCCGCGATCTGGCCGCCAAGACACTCGATGGCATTGTGCCGACCGGCGCCATCGTTCGGAAGCTCGACGACGAGGCGATCATCGATCGGCTCATTGTGGTCCGTGGCATTGGCCGTTGGACGGTTGAAATGTTGCTGATCTTCCAACTGGGACGGCCAGACGTTCTGCCGGTCGACGACTTCGGTGTGCG
>JANOJM010000028.1:0-1858 GCA_031418735.1 Nitrospiraceae bacterium
GCGGACGATCGTCAAGGATGAGTTGATCGAGGTGCGCGAAGCCTATAAAGACGAGCGCCGCACACAGATCGTGAAAGAAGAAGCAGAGATCACCCTGGAAGACATGATCGCAAACGAAGAAGTGGTCGTGACGATCTCGCACGCCGGTTACATCAAGCGCAACCCGGTGACCCTGTATCGGGCGCAGCGGCGAGGCGGCAAGGGCAAGATCGGGATGGGGGTCAAGGACGAGGATTTTGTCGTGACTCTGTTCACCGCGACCACGCACGAGTCGCTCCTGTTCTTCACGGACGCGGGGAAGGTCTATTGGCTGAAAGTTCATGAGATTCCGGACGCAGGGCGGGCCGCCAAGGGCAAAGCGCTGGTGAATCTGCTGGCGCTGTCCGGCGAGGAGAAAGTTACCGCGACGGTACCCGTGAAGGAGTTCCGCGAAGACCGGTTCATCGTGATGGCGACTGCGCAGGGCATCATCAAGAAGACCGAACTCTCCGCCTACGGCAATCCCCGCCAGGGTGGCATCATTGCGCTGTCGCTGGATAAAGGGGATCGTCTCATCGGCGTGCAGCTCACCGATGGCCAGCGGGAAATTCTGTTGGGTACGAAGAAGGGGATTACGATCCTCTTTAAAGAAGCCGGCGTTCGCCCGATGGGGCGTACGGCGCACGGGGTACGAGGTATTACGCTTGAGGAAGGCAACGAAGTCATCGGCATGGAAACCATCACCCCCGACTCCACCACTCAAATCCTCACGGTCACGGAGGGCGGCTACGGAAAACGCACACCGGTGAGCGAGTATCGCGTCCAGGGACGCGGGGGGAAGGGCATTATCAGCGTCAAAACCAATGAGCGCAACGGACTGGCCGTCGGGTTTCTTCAAGTCCGAGATGGCGATGAAATCATGCTGATGGCGGCTCAAGGCAAGGTGCTTCGATGCAAGGTGGATGAGTTCCGTGAAATCGGCCGGAATACCCAGGGGGTTCGGATCCTCGATCTTGAGGGAGAGGGCGATCGAGTCGTGGCTGTCGCGCGTTTGGCGGACAGCGCCGAGGTGCTCCCCGAGGAAGGCGGCGGGTAACGGATACGCGCGAGATCTACGTTTTCCATGCAAGCGCAGGATTCTTCTCCAACTCCCCTTCCCGTATCCAAGCCGAAGAAGCGCCTGGATATGGTCGTCAAGTTGGCGCTTGGTGTGCTCGTCTTGTCCTTCACCATGATCTGGGGCGGGATGTATCTCAGTCGTCCCGATCGCTCGATTCCCCCCTATAGTGTCGGTTCTCAAGTCGGCCACATCGTCGCAATGCACGTGCCTCACGATACGACCAACCAAGGGATTGAAACCTTGGTGAAGCGATTTCGCAAGGTCGGTCGTCTGACGCACCATTTTGCCAAGATGAAGGTTCAACCGACGACGCCGGGCGATCCGGGCGGTTGGTACAGGAAGATGGTGGTGTATGTGTTCGATGATTACGGATGGGCTGAGCCAGAAATGCTGAATAAGTATTTGGCCGGAGACGCCGAGGTGGTCAGGAAATATGAGAAGGCGATGCGGGGGTACTATCGGCTGCATGATCAGGAAGAAGAGGGAGGCCTCGGTCCCATACCCAAGACCGATGTGGCCTCCGATGCCACGAGCGTTCTCTTCAAGGGGTTGGTGACGGACCCTATCCCGGCGGAGTTAGAGTACGAAGATTTCTCGATATCACCGATGTAAACAGCAGACGGAGCTCAGGGTCTTGTATCGCTGAGACATGGGATGCTGTCTCAGCCAGTTCGACCTTGGAGAGAGTGACGTCGTCATCGAGTGGAGGAGTCGCGGCAGAGGCCGCTGCACGAGCGGGGATCTCGCCCACGCGCAACG